>NZ_JAWJTF010000047.1:0-5781 GCF_048836525.1 Nostoc sp. CALU 546 | reverse complement strand
ACAGATATTGAGTCAGAGACTCAATGAATGCATTCCCAGTCGGAGACTGGGAACGAGGAAATAGCTTATCAAACTAGGTTTTTAGGACTTGTGGTGTGTACACCGTAGCTGGGGAGCAGGGGGAAAATTCCTCTCCTCTGCACCCTTCCCCCTGCCCCTCTGCCTCTTGCCAATGCCCCATGCCCAATGCCCAATCCCTTGCAATGGATTTGTGATGTTAGCCTAGAAATTGATATCCCAGCAGAATGGTTGCGTAGAAGTTTCCACTGCCTTTGAAATTTTTCTTAACATTCATTTTATGTCTTCTTCCAATCCCAAATCTTCCGACAAAGGCTTTGTCTACCGCGAATTTGGCAACGATAACTCCGCGGCCATAGAAAGACCAATTCCAGAACTGCCCCCACAACAACAAAATCTGAAAGTACAAGCTTCCCGCAAAGGACGCAAAGGGAAAACCGTCACAGTAATTAGTGGTTTTCAAGTCAAACCGGAAACTTTGGCAGATTTGGTAAAGCAGTTGAAAACCCAGTGCGGCACAGGTGGGACAGTTAAAGATAACGAAATTGAAATTCAGGGCGAACACAAGCAGAAAATTTTCGATATTTTGACCAAGCTAGGTTACAAAGCCAAAATCAGCGGTGGCTAATGTTAAGTACGGTTTACCGCATCTAAATCATGACCTAGATTAACAGAGAGAATGTTATCTTTGAGAGGTACAAACATGCTTGAAAAGTGATGAATAACTTCACCAACAAGCTGTCTTTTGTGAGATTAATAGGAGGTTTAAATGGATTTAGTTCGGATTTTGTGTGCCATTTTCGTGCCGCCTTTGGGAGTTTTTTTACAAGTAGGCTTTGGTGTAGACTTTTGGATTAATATACTTTTGACGCTTTTTGGTTACATTCCTGGAATTATTCATGCAGTGTGGATAATTGCTAAGAAATAATTCTTTGCAGGGTAGGTTGGAGGCTCTGCATCCAGTGATAAATTGAGTCAGGGCCTCAATGAGTACATTTCCATACAGAGGATGGAAAGAAGGTAAATAAATTACCTGCTTTGTATTTATAAGTTTTATTAAACAAAAATCTATAATAATCTCAAGCGTATTGGTTCAGGTTTTATCTGGCGGTAAATACCGAATTAGCTCTCATTTTTTAACATAGCATAAAGTCTAAACTCCAAAAGCAAGGGGCAGATGTGTAATTGCCATTGCACAGTTGAGACATTCAAATCTTTGATCAACCCAGTGCTTATATCTAGTACCCAACCATGCACCATAGGCGCTTTTCGCTCATGGAGTACCTGACGCATGATAGAAGTTTGGTAAAGATTTTTCACTTGCGCCACAACATTTATTTCCGCCAAACGATTGAGACGTTCTTCTCTTGTTGGCAAGGTATCAATTTCTTCTTGTTTCTGCAAATACAGTTCCCGAATCGGATTTACCCAGTTATCAAGAATTCCGATGGTTCTGCCTTCTAAAGCCGCCTTAATTCCTCCGCAATCGTAGTGACCACAAACGATAATGTGTTCCACTTTAAGATGTAA
This sequence comes from Nostoc sp. CALU 546, assembly GCF_048836525.1. NCBI lineage: Bacteria > Bacillati > Cyanobacteriota > Cyanophyceae > Nostocales > Nostocaceae > Nostoc > Nostoc sp. CALU 546. The sequence goes on along the minus strand of NZ_JAWJTF010000047.1, from coordinate 4,233 downwards.
AACTGCGTATTCTAAAACGGCTAAAAAGTTTATATCCGTTAGAGAAACTTGATTGGCAATATTACGATGTACAAATAATTCTCCTGGTTCTGTACGGGTAAATCTTGTTAATGCCAGACGACTATCAGAACACCCAATGTATAGAAAAGGTGGTGTTTGTCCATTAGATAATTCTTCAAAGTAAGTTGGATCTATAGCTAGCTTTTCGGCAACCCAAGCCTGATTATTTCTGAGTAGTTCGTTAATGCTGTTATATTTCATCTTTCGTTAAATTCGAGAGAGAATCTCATCAATATTTTAACTGATCTACAATTTCTTCTAAATCAAGATGAATTTTTCCAGAGCTAAAATCTTCTAAGGATGATATTTTTTCTACAGCATTAAGATAATTATTGTATAAATTGTCAAAGGCTAAGTTAGTAGTTAGAGAAACAATAACTATGTATAAATTGAGTGAACTAGCTCAATAAAGTAAAATCTATATCAACTAAACTTTAAGCGTTAAGACTGCCGATTTTAAATACTAATTTAGTATTTATATATATTTTTACAAAGTAGAGAAATTTCTGTAAATAGAGTCTATATAGAGGATTTTAAATCACACCCCAAACCGTGCCTTTGGGTCAAGTAAATTTGGTGGAAATTTTGAGTACTTACCCCTTCAATATACAGAGACATTTTCTGATAATGGTAATATAACTTAACGAAAGATGCCAAATTTGAAGTTGAGATATTAAGTTATCAGCTTCAATCGGGGGCAACGACTTTGCTATCGTTATGGTGGTTGATCGACCAACGGTGATCAATAGTTACAGAGGAAAACTCACAAATTTCTTCTAGTCGCTTTTGCTGCACAGCAGCTTTACGGAGAGTAATAATTAGCTGATTCACCTGATGCCTTAAATCTGGATTATCATTGACTGCTAACATAGTTTGTCTTTCTAAAAGTTGAAGTATAAGTTCGTAGTGAATAGGCGAAGGTAGAGGAATTTGCTCCATGAAGTTAAATTTTGATTTCATATTTGGGATTTTGTATTAATGAGAGTTTGTCTCTTATTAATGAATTGTTACATAATAAATAACTAGTTGCTTATGGCTTGGATTTGATTAGCAATGAAGATTTGACAAAGATATTGATGATACTTGATGGCAAAGTGCTGCGTGTCTACGCATAGTGTGCCCAATTGCTGAACTATTGTGTACAGTTAGTTGCCCTGCGCCCCTTATTTAGCGCAGGAGAGGTGTAATTTTTCAGAAATTCCTCGGTAATATACGGGCGATCGCAGCGCCGGGATTTGGTTGTTTTACCAAAGATTCTCCAATGAGTACAGCAGATGCACCTGCTGTAAGCACCAAACTCAAATCTTCTGGGTTGTGTAGTCCTGATTCGCTGACAACAAGGATGTTTTTCTCTTGCAATTGGCTACCTCTTGCAGCCAAAAGTTGGCAAGTGGTTTGCAGGTCAACAGAGAAATCTTCCAAATTGCGATTATTGATTCCTATCAAGGAAACCCCATCTAAGGCTAACACACGGTCAAGTTCTGCCAAACTATGGACTTCAATCAAGGCTGCCATTTTTAGATTGTTAGCAATTTTGAGGAAGTATTTCAAATCTTGATCGCTGAGAATAGCTGCAATCAACAAAATGGCATCTGCACCCTGAACTCGCGCCAAGTATATCTGGTAAGCGTAAACGATAAATTCTTTGCACAGTATGGGCAAATCTACGGCTGCCCGAACCTTTGCTAAGTTATCAAAACTACCTTGAAAGAACTTGACATCCGTTAGCACAGAAAGACAACTAGCACCACCTTGCTGATAAGATTGGGCGATCGCAACTGGGTCAAAATCTTCTCGTAAAACGCCTTTGCTAGGTGAAGCTTTTTTGACTTCGGCAATCAATGCTGGATTAGTCTTACCTTGGCGCAAGGCGGCGACAAAATCACGGGTTGGCGGCGCAGTAAGTACTTGCTTCAGCAATTGCTGCAAAGGAACCTTTTCCCGCATTTGGTCATACTCTACTTCTTTCTGCCAGACAATTTCCTCCAAAATGTGCTTTGGCGCGGCATCAGGCACGACAGCCTGATAACGCAATATAGATACATCAATAGCTGGGTTAGGTGAACGGCGGCGAATTTGCATAATTAGTCATTAGTCATTGGTCATTGGTCATTGATCATTAGTCAGTGGTCATTTGTCCTTGTTTATTAGCAAAGGACAAATGACAAAGGACAAATGACTAAATGGCTCGTTTATAAGCTTCGTCCAGGACTTCTGAGAGTGTCGGGTGGGCGTGAACTAGATGTGCGAGGCTTTGGACAGATTGACGGTTTGCGATCGCAGCTGATGCTTCATGAATTAAGTCTGAGGCGTGCAGTCCAAAAATGTGGACTCCTAAGACTTCTCCGGTATCTTTGCGATATATCACCTTGGCAATACCGTCGGCTTCATTTTCTGCCAACGCTTTGGAATTCCCTTTGAAGTAACTCCGACTTGTGGCAATTTCAAACCCTTCGGTTTGTCCCAACTCCTTAGCTGCGGTTTCTGTTAAGCCCACATAGCTAACTTCTGGGTGGGTAAATGCTGCTGCGGGGATGCTGCGATAGTCTACTATTCTTTCCCTCCCAACTATATTTTCTACTGCGATGATGCCTTGAGCAGAAGCCGCATGTGCTAACATCATCTTCCCATTCGCGTCGCCAATTGCCCACAGATGCGGCACTACTTCACCAGATGACAGAACGGCCATGCGATCGTCAACGGGGATAAAGTTCCGCCGATCAACTTCTACACCCACAGACTCTAAACCTAGATTTTTGGTCGCTGGGATGCGTCCCGTAGCCACCAAGCAAGCATCTACTTCGATGACATCTACATCTTCTTTGGTTTTGAAATCTGCTAACTCAATTACCACAGGTGAACCAGGAGTGACTTTTTTGGCGTATATCCCCACTTTCGTTTCAATATCGCGAGGAGTAATCAGCACCCGTTCAGCAAGTTTGGCAATATCGCGGTCAAATCCTGGCATTAACTGATCTAGGGCTTCAATCAAAGTGATTTCACAACCCAAAGCTGAGTAAATATCAGAAAATTCTAAGCCGATGTAACCACTACCAATAATCGCCACCCAATCTGGTAACGACTCTAACTTGACACCTTGATCGCTGGTAAAGACGGTTTTGCCGTCTACTTCAATTCCTGGAGGCACAAAAGGAATTGAACCGGGGGAAAGAATGATGTCTTTGGCTGTGATGGTTTTTTCACCACCGTCTCCGGTGACAGAGACTTTTTGTGCCCCAGCAATTTTTCCCCAACCCCTGATGATATCGACTCCTAGACGTTTGAGGCTGTTGGTTAAGTCGCCTTGAATTTTCGAGACGAGATTACCAGCATGGTTAGCGATCGCTTGGCGATCAAATTCCACGCTTCCAACTTGAATTCCCAACGACTTGAGGTGGTGGGCATCACGTAACTCCCGCACACGTCCAGATGCCGCCAGCAACGCTTTAGAAGGAATACAGCCCCGATTAACACAGGTTCCTCCCATATCAGCAGCTTCAATAATCGCTGTTTTCAGACCGCAACTCACGGCGTGTAAGGCTGCGCCATGTCCGCCTACACCAGCGCCGATAATTACTAAATCGTAATCAAATTCTTGACTCACGTTAGTTTCCCCGTGTGCTTCGCCTATTTATTCTCAACTTGACCGACAATCAGCGCAACCCCTTTAACAGTTATCAGTTATCAAGGAAGGCAGGAGGCAGAGGGCAGGAGGCAGGAGGTAGAAACTCTTTATATCTGATTTTGAGTCCTGCATTTTGTACCTTACTTATTTGCAAACTGCTGTATCAGTCAACACTGGAAACTGGTAACTGATTTAGATCCCCTACCATACGCCTGAATAACTATTTACTGATTTAACGTTCGGGTTTTGCTAACTTAGATTATGATTCAATCACTTCTGGCGAAAAGATGGATGTTTTCAGTAATTATAGTCAAATCTAGATACTTATTTTTTTAGACTCCAAAGGGACTGGGGACTGGGGACTAGGGACTAGGAAATAATATTCAAAATACGGCGTTGCTGAATCAAGGGATGATTCTTGTAGGGTGGGCGACACGAGTGCCCTGAAATACAAGGGACGGGGAAGATGCCACTGGTGTCAACTTAACGCGAAACCGCACGTCTGCCAGCACGTCCGCCAGGGATTAGTAAATCCCTGTCTCATAGCT
>NZ_JAWJTF010000381.1:0-1752 GCF_048836525.1 Nostoc sp. CALU 546 | reverse complement strand
GGGTGATGGGTGGGGGGTGGGGGGGGGGTGGGCTCTTGTGGGTATCTGTTCGGGAGTGGGTGGTGGTGGAGTTATGCGACGTAGTTTTGGTATTCGCCGTGGCCTTCGCCGTAGGCGATAGTCGGAGCCTTCGCCGTATGCCGTAGCCGGAGCCATAGCCGGAGCCATAGCCGGAGCCATAGCCGTGAGCCATAGCCATAGCCGTAGCCGGAGCCTTAGCCGGAGCCATAGCCGGAGCCATAGCCTTCGACGTAGCCGGAGCCTTAGCCGGAGCCGGAGCCGGAGCCGGAGTTTTATTTAGTATCTACATTAGTTGGCGAACAATGGAAGAAGACGAAAAATATTCCTTAATTCGCAATATCGCTATTCCTTTTGCTGCAACAGGAGGTACAAACTTTCGTGGCGCCGATTTAACCAATGCTGATTTCACCCAAGCCACACTCAAAAGTACAGATTTCCGAAACACTATTCTTATCTGTAGCCGTTGGCATCAAGCCAAAATGCTTGACCGTGTTCGTCCTGGCTCGACTTATCTTCAATACTCACAAGTACGTGAACTCCTTGTTACAGGACAGGGACAGGACAAAAACTTTGACCGTGAAGACCTGCGAGGTATCAACTTACAAAAAGCTAACTTAGCAGATACCAGCTTTATTAGCGCTGATCTCAGTGAAGCCAACTTGCAAGATGCCGATTTGTCAAGAGCAAAACTGAAGCAAACGCAACTAGACGGCACAGATTTAACAGGTGCAACCCTCACCGGCGCCTTCATCGAAGATTGGGGCATTACAAATACAACTAAATTGCATGGGGTGAGGTGTGAATATGTCTTTATGCGTTTACCCACCAAAGAAGACCCCGACCCCCTCCGCAAACCTGATAATAAACAAGAAGTATTTGCAGACGGCGAATTTGCCGATTTTATCAAGCCAATTTTTGATACCCTCGACCTTTATCATAATCAAGGCGTTGACCCCCGCGCTGTTGCCATAGCCTTCAAAAACCTTGCCGAAAACCATCCCGAAGCCGAGTTAGAAATCGTCGCAATGGAGAAACGCGGCAATGATAAAATCTTGCTCAGAGCCAAAACCGCCGCAGGTAGCGATAAATCTCAACTGAGTGCAGAATATTTTGATGATTATAATCAACTCAAAGCTTTATCGCAGAGTCAGCAATTATTGCTGGTAGAAAAAGATAAGCGCATTATTAGTTTAGAAAATATGGTAGATACTGCTCTCAAGCAGCCAAAATTTTATACTCAAGGAGATACAAATATGTCTGATATCAGCGGCATCAATATTGAAGGTAGCAGTAATGTTAGCGGTATTGCTGGCAATAATTCTATTGCTAATCTAGGAACCATTAGCGGTAACGTGAGTATTGCCCTCAATCAGTTACCTGATGCAACCGATGCCGAGAAACCAGGAATCAAAGAATTATTGTCGCAGTTGCAAGATGCGATCGTCCAATCCACATATTTGTCAGAAGAAGACAAAACCGAAGCGCTAGAACAGGTGAACAGTTTAGCTGAAGCGGGGAAAAATCCTCAAGAATCCACTAAACAAAAGACGGCAAAAACAGCCATCACCATGTTGAAAGGGATATTTACCGGCTTACCTGCTGTTGCTTCTCTGGTGGAAGCGGGTAATAAATTATTGCCTGCGATCGCAAAACTATTCGGTTTGGGATAATTTATCAAGCCAATACCAATTCAATTAATGATTGCAAGACATCCTTGGGTAAAGACGCGAT
>NZ_JAWJTF010000018.1:36806-109861 GCF_048836525.1 Nostoc sp. CALU 546 | reverse complement strand
TTCGTGTTATTTTTTGTTTGACCTAAACTGCCTGAAACAGGCAGTTTAGGTCAAAAACAGGCGACACATTTTTTGCATGAAGTCTTACGGGCTAAAGGGTACAGAGTCAACAGCCTAGGCTCTGCCTCTAGTCAGATATTGAGTCAGAGACTCGATGAATGCATTCCCAGGCTCCGCCTGGGAACGAGGAAATGCTTATCAAGCTAGGTTTTTAGGACTTGTGTGTACACCGTAGCCTTAAAAAAGGGGGGAACCAGAGTCAAAGTCCCCCTTATTAAGGGGAGCCACTGCGGTCTTGGGGGTTTCCCCCATGAGCAAGTGGCGTGGATTTAGGGGGATCTAAAACTTTTGATACCGACAAGAGGACTTTTCAAACATCCTCTTAGAGCAGTTACTTGTTTATTCTCTTCTCTGCGAGACGCTAGGAGAACAAAATCCAAGACTTTCATATCAGGAAAATTCAGTCTTTTAGTTTTATTTTACTATGCCTAGGTTTAGGATTTAGCTGTTTTTCTATATTTGCAGATATAGATCGAGATAAACGCTATAAAGACTTGTATATATATATAATTATATTTCTTCTATAGTCTAGTTTAAATATCAATTTATACCTTGTGTTTTTTAATAAAAAGCTTCATGATTGACGAATAAAGCCCATAATTATAGCTTGGTTAAAAATTATGCCGATATACTTCATAAAAACTTCCAATTTGTAGAAAAATAATGTCTCAATTTTAGTCATGTTGGAGTTAGATTAACTGATGCTAGAAGGATGGATTCAAATTGTATTAACGCTACTGATTGTAGTAGCAATTACTCCAGTTTTTGGGCGCTATATGGCGCGTGTATACCTAGAACAAAGTACTTTTCTCGACCCGATTTTGAATCCGGTTGAGCGAGTACTTTATTCTTTGGTTGGGGTTAAAACTAAAGAAAATATGACTGGCTGGCAGTATGGGCGGGCAATTCTATACAGCAACCTAGCAATGGGGTTACTGATTTTCTTGATCATCATGAATCAAGGATGGCTGCCATTAAACCCAACCAAGATAGATGCGCCAACCTGGGATACAGTGCTGCATACAACTATTTCTTTTATTACTAACACCAACCAGCAGCATTATTCTGGTGAAACTTACATGAGCTATGGCAGTCAAATGTGGGGACTTGGTTATCACATGTTTACCTCTGCTGCGACTGGGTTAGCCGTGGGGATTGCCTTTATTCGGGGATTGACTGGTAGATCGTTGGGCAACTTTTATGTAGACTTGATTCGCTCCATTACCCGAATTTTGCTGCCTATTTGTATTGTCGGCGCGATCGCTCTCATGGCTGCTGGCGTTCCCGAAACACTTGCGGGTGTAGCTGTATTCCCCACCTTGGAAGATCCGAATATCAGTCAAGCGATCGCTCGTGGCCCTCTTGCCCATTTTGAAATTATCAAGGAATTAGGGGAAAATGGCGGCGGCTTTTTCGCCATCAACTCGGCACACCCCTTTGAAAATCCCAATGGATTTTCTAATTTGATTCAAATTGTGGCAATGCTTTCGATTCCCACTTCCCTAATTTATACTTATGGGTTGTTTGCAAACAACACTAAGCAAGCTTGGTTAGTCTACGGTATGGTGGGCGTTCTCTATGTAATATTTATCATTGTCACAGCCATTGGTGAATACAACGGCAATCCGGCTGTGAATGCACTGCTGGGTAGTCAGCAACCGAATTTAGAAGGTAAAGAAGTCCGGTTTGGTTGGGCACAATCTGCATTATTTGCAACGAGTACAACTGGTACTATGTGCGGTGCAGTCAACAGTTTACACGACTCATTTATGCCCAACGGTGGTTTTATTACCCTTTCTAATATGTTCCTGCAAATTATCTGGGGTGGACAGGGTACGGGAACCGCTTACTTGTTCGCCTATCTGATTCTAGCTGTGTTCGCCACAGGGTTGATGGTGGGACGCACACCAGAATTTCTCGGACGCAAGATTGAGAAGCGCGAAGTTGTACTTGCTAGTTTTTTGCTTCTGCTAGTTCACCCGATCGCAATTATGATTCCCGCAGGTATCGCCCTAGCATTTCCCGATCAACTATCAGGAATTAGTAATCCAGGTTTCCACGGCTTTGCTCAAGTTATCTATGAATATGCCTCCGCTGCTGCTAACAACGGTTCTGGCTTTGAAGGTTTAGGCGATTCCCAACCTTCACCTTTTGCGATCGCTACAGGTACAGCACCAACTTTAACTGCTTTGTGGTGGAACTTGAGTACCTGCTTCAGTTTACTAGCTGGACGTTATGTGCCAATCATCGGTTTGCTGTTTTTAGCAGATAGTATGTCTCGTAAGCAAGCTGTTCCTTATACGACTGGTACATTGCGAACTGATACCGGACTATTTATAGGCGTTACCGCAGGCGTAATTTTAATCTTGGGCGCACTGACATTCTTCCCAGTATTAGCATTAGGCCCCATTGGTGAAGCATTTTTTATCGCCAAAGGCATTGGCTAGGAATTGGGGATGAGGGGAGTAGGGGACAAGGAGAATTAGAAACTGATTCATCCACTTCGGAACTGGATTCATCCACCTCGGAACTGGATTCATCCACCTCGGAACTGGATTCATCCATCTCAGAACTCCGTTCATCCACCTCGGAAATGGATTCATCCACCTCGGAACTGGATTCATCCACCTCGGAACTGGATTCATCCATCTCAGAACTCCGTTCATCCACCTCGGAAATGGATTCATCCACCTCGGAACTGGATTCATCCATCTCAGAACTGGATTCATCCATCTCAGAACTGGATTCATCCACCTCATCTTCCCATGCCCAATGCCCAATGCCCCATTCCCAAAATCTAATATATGCCAATTACTACTGATTCTCCTTCACCCCGTATTCCATCTGGAACTCGTGACTCGCGTAAGCATACCCCCAAAACAGATATGCGGGGACTTTACCAAAGAGCAATTCGTGAGTCATTTGTCAAGCTAGATCCGCGAATTACTGTCAGAAACCCAGTGATGTTTGTTGTTTGGGTGGGGACAATTGTCACCTTTCTTGTTACCCTCAACCCAAATCTGTTTGGCACAATCCAGGCAGATATCAACCAACAACGGCTGTTAAACGGGTTGATTACCTTCATTCTCTTTTTCACCCTCATTTTTGCCAACTTTGCCGAAGCTGTGGCTGAAGGACGCGGTAAAGCACAGGCTGATTCACTGCGATCAACGCGATCGGATACGATCGCTAATAAAATCCTCCCCGATGGTTCCATAGTAAAAGTCAATTCTACGGAACTGCGACGGGGCGATTTGGTAAAAGTGGTTGCAAATAATATGATTCCCGCCGATGGGGATGTAATTAAAGGCATTGGCTCAGTGGATGAGTCGGCGATTACTGGGGAATCTGCCCCTGTATTGAAGCAACCAGGTACAGATATTGCTAGTTCGGTGACAGGAGGTACACGTTTACTCTCCGATGAGTTGACAATTCGTATCAGTGCTGATCCTGGTCAAGGCTTTATCGATCGCATGATTTCCCTGGTAGAAGGGGCAGAACGCAGCAAGACTCCCAACGAGATTGCTTTGACGGTATTGTTGGCAGTATTAACACAGGTATTCCTAATTGTGGTGGCAACTATGCCTCCCTTCGTGGACTACATCGCCAGCTTTATCAGCGTTGCCTTTGGCGTTGAGGCGGGAAACAGTTTGCGGGCGGGTGCTAGCGTTGCTATCTTAATTTCCCTACTGGTAGCTTTGATTCCCACAACTATCGGTGGTTTACTCAGTGCGATCGGCATCGCTGGTATGGATAGAGTTGCCCAGTTTAACGTGATTGCGACCTCTGGTCGAGCAGTAGAAGCTTGTGGTGACATCAATACTTTGGTGCTAGATAAGACAGGCACAATCACCTTGGGAAACCGGATGGCTGACGAGTTTATTCCGCTAAATAATCACTCAATCAAAGATGTGGCGCAAGTCTCCCTGGCTGCTAGCTTGTTTGACGAAACACCAGAAGGCAAGTCAATTGTACTTTTAGCAGAAAAGTCCCAGGCGGCGGTAGACTTTAACATTGACAAAGCCGAAGGTGTGGAATTTTCCGCTAAAACCCGAATGAGTGGCACGAATCTACCCGATGGCAAACAAATTCGCAAAGGGGCGGTAGATGCCATTAAGGGATTTGTCCGTTCCCGTGGTGGCGATGTTCCTGATGATATAGATGCAGCTTATGAGCGAGTTTCCCGGTTAGGCGGTACACCCTTAGCTGTTTGCCAAGATGACAAAATTTATGGTGTCATTTACCTCAAAGATATAGTCAAACCTGGACTGCGGGAACGATTTGACCAACTCCGCCGCATGGGTGTTAAGACAATCATGCTCACAGGTGATAATCGGATTACAGCTTCAGTGATTGCCCAAGAAGCCGGGGTGGATGATTTCATTGCCGAAGCGACTCCAGAAGACAAAATTGAGGTGATTCGCTCGGAACAATCTCAGGGTAAACTGGTGGCAATGACCGGGGATGGTACGAACGATGCCCCTGCTTTGGCTCAAGCAAATGTGGGTGTGGCGATGAACTCTGGGACGCAAGCTGCTAAAGAAGCTGCTAATATGGTGGACTTAGATTCTGATCCCACCAAGTTGATTGACCTAGTAACTATTGGTAAACAGCTGCTCATTACCCGTGGTGCATTGACAACATTCTCCATCGCCAATGATATTGCCAAGTATTTTGCCATCATTCCCACGATATTTGCCGCTGCTGGAATCGGCGCACTTAATATTATGGGATTAAAGAGTGCCCAATCTGCGATCGTCTCAGCGCTGATTTACAACGCCTTGATTATTCCAGCATTAATTCCGCTAGCACTCAAAGGGGTGAAGTTTTTACCTTTAACAGCAGATCAACTGCTACGTCGCAACATCTTCATCTTTGGTCTTGGCGGCATCGTTGCTCCCTTCATTGCCATCAAACTGATAGATATTATCCTACCTTTGTCTTAATTTACTATGAAACCCGTTCATATCCGCCGCGCGATCGCAGCATCCCAAGTATTAGAAGAAATAACTGAAATCTGGTGTCAGTGGCGTAGACAAAAGCTACCACTGTATTTGTTCTTGGCGATGTGTTTCAACCTCGTGGTTGCACCTCTAGTCTATGGCGCTACTGGTGAACAACTTTCCCGCAGTCAATCTTGGGGATTGGGGCTGTTAGGGCTGGTGACACTAGGGCTTTCCATCTATTTATTTTTTGTAATGTTTGTACCGGAGAAATTCTAAATGAGTTTTGCACGTGAAGCTAGCAGAGCTATTCGGTCTACCTTGGTACTCTGGGTAATAGTCGCAATTATTTATCCTTTGGCGATGATTGCCATTGGGCAAATTGTGTTTCCCTTTCAAGCAAACGGTAGTCTACTGCAAAATAGCACAGGTCAAGTTGTAGGTTCTGCTTTGATTGGTCAACCTTTTAGTAGCGATCGCTATTTTAACAGCCGTCCCAGTACCACAAGTTACAGCACAGCCGATCCCAAAAAGGACGACGCGGGAGTTTTAAGAACCGGAGTTTCTGGCGCTAGTAACTTGGCTCCCAGTAATCCCGCATTAATGGAACGCATCAAAGGTAAAGATGACCCCGACCCCAGTAAAAAAGTTGAAGGCGACTTCAATCGTCTGAAAACAGCAGGTGTACAGCCGACTGGCGATTTAGTCTACACCTCTGGTTCTAGCCTTGACCCCCATATTACGCCCGAAGCTGCGATCGCACAAATTGCACGAGTAGCCAAAGCGCGAGGAGTTCAGCCTACCCAATTGGAAACTTTGATTGCTCAAAACACCGATGGTCGCTTTCTCGGCATCTTTGGCGAACCTGGAGTTAATGTGTTGAAGCTGAATTTAGCTTTGGATAAGATTAAGGGATAAAGGTGTAGGAAATAACGAAAAGGATGTGCTACTGTCAGAATCATTACAGCAGTTTGCAAGTAACTAAGGTACAAAATAGAGGACTCACGCATCAGATATAAAGAGTTCCTGCCTTAAAACCCCTAGTTTTGTACTCTATGCAAAATAAAACTGCTGTATCTATAGATTACTTAAAATTGAAAAGCTTAGATTCCCGACTTATTAAATAAGTCGGGAATTTTGTTATTCACGAATTGCTATTCTGAGTGCCAAAATGTTCTATATGGTAGTTAATTGAGTATATATGCAAACATTAATTATTGATAACTATGACTCTTATACCTTTAATCTTTACCAGATGATTGCTGAAGTAAATGGGGAACTACCTCTGGTAATTCGTAACGATCAGCTTACCTGGGATGAACTAAAAGAAATTGCATTTGACAACATTGTGATTTCACCTGGCCCCGGTCGTCCAGAAAGACCAGAAGATTTTGGAATCTGCCGACAGATAATTGAGAACGTTGATGTGCCCTTGCTAGGAGTTTGTCTTGGTCATCAAGGAATTGGCTATCTACATGGTGGAAAAGTGATTCATGCACCGGAAGTTCGACACGGTAGACTCAGTAAAATTTATCATAATGATTCAGCACTATTTCAAGGTATTCCTAGTAATTTTTCTGTAGTGCGTTATCACTCGTTGCTAGTTGCTGACGAACTACCTGAGTGTCTAGAAAAAATTGCTTGGACTGAAGAAGGACTGGTGATGGGATTGCGTCATCAACATCTACCTTTTTGGGGTGTGCAGTTTCACCCAGAGTCTATTTGTACAGAATATGGGCAAAGATTACTAGAAAACTTTCGAGATATAACGCTGCAATTTATAGAGAAATCTTCAAGAAGGCAGGAGGCAGGAGGCAGGAGGCAGAAGGCAGAAGGCAGGAGAGGGAGCCATGCACAAGGGGTGGGATCTGAAAGCCTTTTGGCAGAGTCAAGAAGTCCACAAAAGCAATATTGGATTGGATATGGATCTGTTACTCCTGTTATCGATCGACCACACCAAAAACAGGAAGAGAAGTTTGAATTGTATACACGCAAGTTAGATATCTGCCCAAATACAGAACAAATATTTGTACAGCTGTTTGGGGATGCAGTAAATGCTTTTTGGCTAGATAGCAGCCGTGTAGAACCTGGTCTATCTCGCTTCTCCTTTATGGGTGATGGCAGCGGAGCAAACAGTCTATTGGTGCGATATCATACCCAAACGCAAAAACTTCTCGTCACACAGTCAGATACCGTGACTCATCGCACCGAAAGTATTTTTGAGTATTTGAAGCGGGAAATAGACTGCCGATTTTGCCAAGCTGATGAGTTACCGTTTGATTTTAACTGTGGATTTGTTGGCTATTTTGGCTATGAACTCAAGGCAGAATGTGGCTCATCATTGGTACATTCTTCACCATTACCTGATGCAATTTTCTTACTTGCCGATCGCATGATTGCGATCGATCACCAAGAACAGTGTCTTTATTTACTGCAATTAATCAAAAAAGGACAAACAGAACCGGTAGAAACTTGGTTTGATACTATCCAACAACAACTGGAAACTTTAGATCCTCTTTCTTCCGTTCTCCCCCAGGAAAATTGTCAGCCAGTTAAGTTCCGTTTGAGTCGCACTTACCAAAATTACATCCAAGATATTCACCATTGCTTGGACGAAATTCACGAAGGGGAAACTTATCAAGTTTGCCTGACGAATCAGCTTTACACCGATGCAACCCCCGATCCATTGACGTTCTATCGGACATTACGTAAAATCAATCCTGCTCCTTACTCTGCATTTTTGCGCTTTGGTGAAATTGCGATGCCTACGGCGAGTGTAGCGATCGCCTGCTCATCTCCAGAACGGTTTCTAAAGATTGATCGCCAAGGATGGGTAGAAACTAAACCCATTAAGGGAACCCTACCACGAGGAGAAACCCCCGAAGCCGATTTCATCCTCCGTGAGAAGCTACGCAACAGCGAAAAAGACCGGGCTGAAAATCTGATGATTGTGGATCTGTTACGCAATGATTTGGGACGAGTCTGTGAAGTTGGTAGTGTCCATGTACCAAAATTAATGGATGTGGAAACATACCCAACACTACATCAGTTGGTGACAACAGTACGCGGGCGGTTACGTTCAGACTTACAAGCGGTGGATTGTGTGCAAGCTTCATTTCCCGGAGGATCGATGACTGGTGCGCCCAAAATCCGTACCATGCAAATTATCGATCGCCTAGAACAAGAGGCGCGGGGAGTGTATTCAGGAGCGATCGGCTTTTTGGGCTTGAATGGTTCAGCCGATTTTAATATTGTTATTCGGACTGCTGTTCTGACTCCTCATCAAACCTCCATCGGTATCGGTGGCGGAATTATAGCCCTTTCTGACCCGGAGATGGAGTTTCAAGAAACGCTGCTGAAAGCCAAAGCCTTAATCGACGCTTTACTTCTGACCATTCAGGGAACATTTGAGCCAGATATCTATCCGATTCTAGGACTAGAAAAAACAACTGCTGATAGTTTTGAAAAATTGACTGTCTAAATCTGAGGAAGCATTTGCCGTAGTTCGTAATTTATGGATTGGAGGTAAACTCACTCATAAATCATCTCTCTGAATTTAGACAAGAAATCGATATTCTCAAGTCTGACTCGTGAATTGTGTTTAGCTCAAAAAGCTGCATCAATTTTCAACCATGACTTTTTCATTGCGGCAAAGTAAAAGTTTCAGCCAATTTCACAATTTTCTATAAATATGACCAACTCTAGTGAAAATCTGTCATTCTAGCAAGATAAAAAGCAATACAGTTCAGTTAAAGCTAAAACTCTTTGTTAAAGTCAACTTTTTTAACTTAGACGCAAAGCAGCTTGCCGCAGCAGCAAAGGACGCATGGACATGAAGTGGCTTCCCTTACCACTTCGTGGAAGCAAGCTACGCGCAGTATCTCCGTCAGCAGAAAGAGAAGGGTAGGACACAAAGAGAAGCAAGAAATGCTTAACTGAACTGTATTTGATATAAAAAGGCTCTATCGAAAATCAGGGTTAAAAACAAGAAGCTAAAGTGCATAAATGGCACAAAATAGAGCTAAATTCCCGGATAAACACCACCTTTAGGCAAACAAGTCATCTGCAAGACTTTACGATTCTTTATCCAGGAAAATTTTTTAGATATAGCTTAGATCACTACAATCTGATAGAATTTCCAATCAAGTAGAATAATTGCTTGTTCTCTTTTTCTTAAACCTACTGAGTTGGGTTATTTTTTGGGAAAGGAAAATAAAAAATGTCTCATCTATTGTGGAAAACTCTGGTACTAAGTCCAGTAGTTTTGGGAGTGACGGTGTTGGTTTCCGCTAAGGCTATAGCTACTGAAGTAGCAAGCTTTTCTGAAGATCCAAAGGTAAAATACGCTCAGACAGAAGCACCAGAAGCTATTGGTACTTCACTATCAATCAAAACAGAACAACCAAAAATTAATCAGCAGTTTTTTGCCCAAGCAAAGACTGATGGAAATCAGGTTTTAGAACAAGTTAATCGCTACGGCAGCGAAGGCAAGAACCAGAATTCACTGTCTCAAGTCACATCAGTTTCTCAGTTTTCTGATGTACAGCCGACTGATTGGGCATTCCAAGCTTTACAATCCCTAGTTGAACGCTACGGTTGTATTGCAGGATACCCAAATTCCACTTATCGCGGCAACCGGGCACTGACTCGTTATGAGTTTGCCGCAGGTTTGAATGCTTGTTTAGATCGGGTTAATGAACTGATTGCGACGGCAACTGCTGACTTGGTGTCAAAACAGGATTTGGCGACCCTCCAGCGTTTGCAAGAGGAATTCTCGGCAGAATTGGCAACTCTGCGTGGTCGAGTAGATTCTCTAGAAGCACGGACTGCTGAACTAGAAGCAAATCAGTTTTCTACTACCACTAAATTGGTGGGTGAAGCTATTTTTGCCGTTACTGATATTTTTGGCGGTAACACTGGTGATGCTAACAATACTGTCTTCCAAGATAGGGTGCGTTTAGACTTACAAACCAGCTTTACAGGTAAAGACGTTTTACACACTCGTCTTGCAGCAAGCAATGCCGGAGCTTTTGCACAACTGGATAGCGCCGGTCTTCCTATCGATACTGGTGAAGGCAAGCAAACGTTTCAAATTGGTGGTGACACTGGCAACTCTGTCAGTATAGACTGGCTGGCATATTACGTACCCATAGGCCCAGCCCAAGCTTACTTTGCGGCCACCGGAGGTATTCATAGCGATTATGCTGCCACCAACAATCCTTACTTTGAGGACTTTGATGGTGGTAATGGTGCATTGTCTACCTTTGCTTCTGAAAGCCCCATCTATCGGATTGGTGGTGGTGCTGGTGCAGCACTGACTTTACCCTTTGGTAGCGGTGGTAGCTTTTTGAAACCAAGTTCACTGACTGTAGGCTACTTAGCGTCAAATGCTAATAATCCTGGAGTAAGTCAAGGTTTGTTGGAAGGTAACTATGCAGCTCTGGGACAGTTGAACTTTAGTGTTGGCGATCGCTTTGCGATCGCTGCTACCTACGTTCATGGATATCATGGTGCTGGAGGTGGTAGCTTATTTGATGCAGGTGGTGGTTTGGGTAGCGCGAACCGTGTCGTAGGTACTGGTCAAGCTAACACCTTAACTGCCCTAGACGGATCTTCCAGTAATTCATACGGAATATCGGCAGCCTTCCGACCGAGCGACAAACTATCAGTTAGTGGCTTCGTTTCTTACCACGATGTCACAGGCTTTGGTGCTGATGATGATTATGAAGCTTGGAGCTATGGTCTTGGCGTAGCCTTGCCTGACTTCGGTAAACAGGGTAACGTTTTAGGTATTTTTGCTGGTGCAGAACCCTATGCCTTTAACCGACCAGGTTTAACTGGTAATGATGTACCTTATCACATTGAAGGCTTTTACAAGTATCGCGTGTCAGATAACATCTCAATTACCCCTGGTGTCATCTGGTTGACCTCTCCTGGTCAAAACAGTGATAACGACGATGCAATTATCGGCACGTTGAGAACAACTTTCACCTTCTAAAGGTTTACAGCAAATAGCTGTAGGGACTTACAATTAGCTGATTGAAAGTCTGTAAATACAAGGGACGGGCAAGATGCCCGTCCTAAAAACCAGCAAAATCATCCCGCAAATATATCAATCCTAAATGAGTTGTGAAAATGCGCGATGTCCAGATCCCCGACTTCTCGAAGAAGTCGGGGATCTAATTTTTCACGAATGATTTAGGATTGCTATATACAACGCCCGGTATAACAGACGCGACAAAAATACTGTTCAACATAATTCGTAAATAAATCAAGGTGCTTGTACCTTTCTTTAATTACGAATTACGTTAGCGCAGCGGTAGCGAGTCCACGAGCGTCATTACGAATTACGAATTAGTAATTATTTGGTCAGTCTCTTATTGTTCTAACATTTGGAAGAATCGGGTAAAGTAATCTGGAAAGGTCTTAGCTGTACAGCCAGGATCTTTAATTACAATCCCTGGAACCTTTAAGCCAGTGACAGCAAAAGCCATCGCCATTCGATGATCGTGATAGGTTTCAATCGCCGCCGGGGTAATAGGGCCAGGCTCAATTTTCAGTCTATCTGGGAATTCTTCAACCTTCACTCCTAGCCGCCGCAATTCTGTAACCACAGCTTTAATCCGGTCGGTTTCCTTATATCGAATATGTTCCACGTTCCGAATGGTAATCGGTGAACTAGCAAAAGGTGCGATCGCAGCTAATGTTTGCACCAAATCCGATATATCATTCATATCAATGTCGATGCCTTGCAATTGCTTCGGCCCCGTCACTTCGGTGTAATCATCGGAATCATTAATTTGGCAACCCATCTGTTCTAAAACATTCAGCCAGAGAATATCACCCTGACAGGATTGCTTAGTCAAATGTTTGACGCGCACCCGTCCACCCGTGACGGCGGCAGCGGCGAAAAAATAAGAGGCATTTGACGCATCGGGTTCTATTGTGTAATGTCGAGCTTGGTAACGTTGACCAGCTTTAATCTGAAATTGATTATCACCTATTTGAATCACCTCAACGCCAAAATCTGCCATCAAGCGACAGGTCATTTTGACATAAGATTGAGAAACTAATGTCCCCTCAACCTCAATGATTGTGTCCTGTTGAGCATAGGGCGCAATCATCAGCAATGCCGAAAGTTGCTGACTCGTTTGGTTAGCTTTTACGCGAAAATTTCCGCCAGCAAATCCCTGGCTATAGATGGTGTAGGGCATAAATCCGGAGTTTCCCTCAAAGTTGATGGTTGCTCCACCCGTTTGCAGCACCGTTAGCATGTCACCCATCGGTCGTTCTCGCATCCGGGGAACGCCATCTAGCCGATATTCGCCGTTCCCTAGTGCCACGAGCGCAGAGATAAACCGTGCTGCTGTGCCTGCCAAACCCACAAATAAATCTGCCTGTTTAGCTGGAATTTCGCCTCCTCTTCCTGCCACTTCGATCTGTGCCAAATGAGGATGCAAAGTAATGGGAATGCCTAATTGCTCTACGCATTTGGCAAAATACTCGCTGTCTTCACTAAATAAGGCATTTTCTAAAATGGAGTCACCTTGCGCCAAAGCAGCGACAAGCAGCGCCCGATTGGTAAGACTTTTAGAACCAGGAATTTCTACCGTGGCATCCACTGGCCGATTTAAAGCAGGAATTGCAATGGTATCCACGTTAAACCTCTACGTAGGCGGTTAGCTACAACTTTATATATTGCCATATTGTGAGCAAAAGAGTGCTTCTTCTTCCTTACCTAGTACCGCAGCATGAAGAGTGCTGAGTATGGTGTACCTCCTCACCTAACTGTCTGAAGAGAGCAACACTCACTGACATCCTTTCATGAGTTAGAGGTTTGTTAATCTATAGGACACACCTTTATTCCTTCTTCCCAGTCCCCATTGCCCCTAATCCCCAGAGGGGGCCCCGAGTTCCCCAATCCCCAGTCCCTTACCTCTACGAGTGATTCAGAAATCAAATCAGATTGCTATAAATGCTTCTCAATGTCATCCAGTACAGCATGAGCGGCAAGAAAATCAAACCCATACCAACTCTGAAAATCTACAGGAAATACTTGTTTGTTTTGGACAGCTTTAACTTTAGACCATAAGGGTTTTCCCCGAAGTTTTTCTAAAGTAGAGCAATCATTTTTTTGATAACATCCGATAAAAATAACATCACTATCAATTTCGGAAAAACTTTCCTCGGAAATGGGCAAGGATAAATTATTAGATGATTTAGGAGATAGCAGTCCAATATCATTTAAAATTGTGCCAGAAAAGGACTTTTTCATACCAAGATATACTCCTCCAGAGTTGACATATACAAATGATGCCCGAAATGGCTGAGGACGATTATTCTGTAATCTCTGTTTTAGTTTTTCAACTCTTTGAGAGTAGCCATTTAAGAGTTGAGTCGCTACCTCTGTTTTGTCAAAAACTTTTGCAGTTTCTTTTAAGTGTTGTTTCCAATCTCGTGAAATCTCTCCCCAAGGAACTAATACGGTAGGAGCAATTTGTGATAATTGCTTGTACTGCTCTCGTGATGATGGATCTGAAGGACTAATGATTAAGTCGGGCTTAAGTTGCAGAATTGTCTCTAAATTGGGTTGGCTAGTAGAATAACTATGCAAAACAATTCCTTTGATTTTTTCTGCTAAATAGGGGGGAACTTCGGAATTGATTTCTGTCCGAGACCATATTGTTGCTGCCATTGGCTTGATACCCAAAGCAACGGTTTCACCAAGACTCAGGATATCTAAAGCTACAATTCGTTGAGGATTGAGTGGAACGCAGGTTTCCCCCATTGGATGTTTTATGATTCGACAATTTTCTGCTGAAGATGTTGGAGATGTGGCATCTTGATAGTTACTTTGGCTACAGGCACAAACAAGTATAAATGCCACAATTCCCAGACATAGCGGATAGGTGAGACGGCGTAGAAACCTCTTCATGAAAACCCTAACTTTTTAAAACGTCCAAGAAATAGTTCCCTGCACAGTAAATGGCGCACCAGGAGAGACTCGCAATCGATTGAAGGCATTTTCAAAATAATCCACATTAAAGAGGTTTTTGATATTGATCGCAGCACGTAATCTGTCTTGCTTGTAGAAGATAGCAGCATCAGTTGTTAAATAGCTGGGTACTTCAAATGTATTTCCAGCATCTCCGGCGCGATCGCCTACATAAAAAAGTCCCAAACCAAAGCCCAAACCTTGTAAGTCTCCTCGTTGAATTTCGTAGGTTGTCCATAAGCTGGCAGCATGGGGAGTTGTCTGCAATGCCCGGTTCCCGACTGGAATGATATTATCTTTAGTGACGCGGGCATCGTTGTAAGCATAGCTAGCAAAGATGTTCCATCCTGATAAAATTTCACCCGCAACACTGAGTTCGATTCCTTGACTACGCTGTTCTCCAGTTTGAACAGAAAAGCCTAAGTTATCTGGATCGTCAGTTACAATATTCGATTGGGTAATATCGTACAACGCCAATGTAGTTGAAAGCCTGTCATTCAAATCTGCTTTGACTCCAATTTCAAACTGAGTCCCCTTGGTTGGCTTAAATTCACTCTCATCAAAGGCTCGACCAATTGCTGGCTGGAATGATTGACTGTAGTTAGCATAGAGAGAAATAGGCGGGATTGGCTGATATAGAATGCCCACACGGGGACTAAAGGCACTCCCCGATTGACTTGTTTCTGTATCTGCAAGAAAGTCTTTGTCAGTTTGCTTGAAGTTATCAAATCGACCACTGAGGAGCAGCTTTAAATTGTCTGCAATTGTTACTTGATCTTGCACGATAAAGCCAAGCTCATCGGTCACGGTATTGGTATCAGATTCAAATGTAATTGCACCAGGTAGCTGACCATAAATCGGATTGAACAAATCAAGTGGAGCAATTTCTCGATCAATACCGCTAGAATCTATACTTTGTCTGCCCAAATCAAAGCCAAATAGTAATTGATGTTTAATTGAGCCAGTTGCAAACTTACCAATAACATTGGTCAAAAGCCTATAGTCGCGTTGATCGTAGAGTCCTTCTATGTAGATTCTCTCCAAAGTGCGATTATCATCTAAAAGCCCTACGGGGAAAGTGCCTAAATCAGGAGAATAAAACCTGCTATATTGAAATGAATTTTTAAATGACCAAGCCTCACTAAATTTATGCTCTAATGTGTACCCAATTCTAGAAACTTCGGTGTTAATGCTACCTTCATTTACGTTGCGATCGCGGGGTATTTTGCCATTAGGGTTAGAAAGTATTGTTCCAATTGCAGGCAAGCCAAAACTAATTCCTTCCGATTTTATGTTTTTGTAAATGCCTTCAACAGTTAGATTTGTATTCTCCCCAAGTTCAATACTCACTACCGGTGCAATCACTAGATTTCTAGCTTTGCTAGAGTCAATGAAAAACTCTTGATCTCGGTATGATGCGTTAAGCCGATATAGTACTTTCTTCGCATCGTCTAACGGCCCAGATAGATCCACTTCACCACGGTAAAAGTTAAAATTACCAATAGTTGCTTCGGCAAAGTAGTAAGGATCGCGCAGGGGTTGTTTGGTCACAAAGTTAACCGTTCCCCCTGGTGATGATGAACCAAATAAAATAGAGTTTGGGCCTTGCAGGACTTCTATTCTTTCAATTCCTGTAAGGTCAGGCCCAAGGTTAGAAGATAAAGAGTCTTTGAAACCGTTTAGCGTAGGCTGGGTAAAAAATCCTCGAACTCGTATCCGCAATGTTTCAAAATTAGTCGGAGATGAAGTGCGGACACTTGGGGCATTAATAAGCGCACTGGAAATATCGGCGCGTTGATCGCGCAGCACTTCTTGAGGAATAACCTGAATCGATTGGGGAAGGTCACGCAGGGGTGTATCAGTTCTTGTCCCAGTGGTGGTATTCGTGACGCGATACTTGTCTTCCTCCCCTGTTACCACCAACTCAATTGGTTCATCAGCTGGCGCTGCTGGTTCCTCTTGCGGTGTTTCACTTGTTGGCTGCTGTGGTGGCTGCATTGCAGTTGCAGCAGGTGTCACACCAAAAATCAGCCCTTCATCTCCATCAAATAACTCAACTGTTGGGAGTTGAGTCTCCCCCGTTACTGTCACCTGGATAGTATTATTATCTTGATTAACTACCAATACTTCTGCAATTCCGGCAAATGGTTTTTCTTGGCGAAATGTATTACCACCCTCATAACGCAATTGCGAATTGGGAACATTGATAATTAATTTATTGGCTTCATTCTTCTGAACAGGCTGGAGAGTATCACTTTTATTTGTTTCTAAAATTATCTCAACACCTTTTTCGGTTTTGGTAATGCGTACCCCTGTAACTTCTACTATTGCCTCTGCACTGGGGTTCTGAGTTAATAACAGTGCGGCCTTCATCTGGGGAAGTTCTACCTCACTCAACTGGGGAATAGTTGATATAACTTTGCGTTTATCTCTAACATTTACTGAATTTACTCCATCAGTTTCAGCCAATACTGACTGTGTTACGAGTATAAAAAATGAGGCTGTAAACATCAGCCCAGAAAGCGATTTTATTAATTTCATCACCAAATCTCCCTCACACCAACATATTCATCAGACTTTCGACCCCTCTCCCGTTACAGGTTAGGGTATTAGACCACTCCATTTATCCCCACAAGCTGTTAAGAATCTTTCTTAACTAAACTAGTAGTTTATGTACAATAAGGGATTCAGATTTCTAATTTGAACGCTAGAGGGATTTTTTTTGAACGCTAGAGGGATTTTTTCTGAACGCTAGAGGGATTTGTGATGATGTTGAAAGTATTGTTTGGGATTCAATCCAAATTTTTTGCGAAAAGCTAAAGCAAAGTAACTGCGACTGTCAAAACCTACCCTAAATGCTACTTCTTCAATCTTCATATCTCCTAATGCTAAAAGTTGTTTCGCTTTTTCCAGGCGATAGTTGTGCAAATATTTGAACGCAGATGTCCCGAAAACTTGACGAAACCCACGCTTCAATTTAAATTCATTTATACCTACTTGTCGTGCTAAGTCTATCAGGCTGGGTGGATTTTCTAAATTACCCAACAAAATTTCTTTAGCTTGGTAAATTCTCTCAACATCTCTCAAATTCTTCCCTGGAAAGCTATGATTACGTATCTCCTGCTCCTGCTCCTGAATTTGCTGAAAATGAAGCGTAATCAATTCTATTGCTTGACTTTCCAAATACATTCGCTTCATCAAGCCTTGATAGGGACACTTGAGGATATTACATAAAACTTTCCACATTTGCTGTGTGATTTCCCCTTGCTGGTAGTAAGGCTGTACCTTACCATTCATCACTACTTGACGCAGGGAAATTGGTATCTGTTCTAATTCTTCTTCACCAAAACTTTGAAAAAATTCCTGCGGTTCGATTTTCAGATAAATTCGTGAAAACTTCTCACCAGCTTTCCAGCATTCAGTTTCTTTGATGTCACAGTTACATTCTGAATAATATCTGCCTACTATTTCGTCTGTCTTGTCAGTTAAACCGTGGCGTTCAATTCTCACTTTCCCTGAGAGAAAAAAACTCAAGCCAAATTGAGATTTATCAAAAATATCTCTAAGCCACACAATATCATCAATAAATTCTTCTTGATGTATTGAAATAGATAGTCCATTACGTAATTCTGACCAGCATTGATAGGTATGAGAGACATCTAGAAGTTTCCCTTTACGGATAGTTTCAAAACCCTTTGATTGAAAAGAAGTGTGACCATTTTGCTCACTTTCTGCCAATAATTCTTGCCAATCTGTATCTGTAAGAATTTTTGTCATAGTTTAATAATAATTACTGTCATTATCAAGCTGATATATGATTGAAACTAACGCGTTTTTTCAAGTTATCCGAAAGGAAACACCTAAATACTGGATGCAATGCTCAGTGAGAATTGATAAGTCAGCCCTTGTGCGATGCCTGCGACGTTCGCGTAGCGTCTTTAAGCAAGCGTAGCTAACGCTCCAACAGTCATTACCCTAAGTGACTATATCCTTAAATAAGAAAGATTCTTAATTGTTGCACGAAATTTACTGTAAGAGAAGTAACTGTGTATCAAGTCACTTGTCGTGCTGCTAAATCCTAGCTCATCCAATTTGTTGTAATTATTTTTACGATCTCTTGCCTAACTTGTCTCTTGCTAATAGTTCGTAGTTGAGTGCAAAATCTGATCTTGCTTTTGGGAATACTCTATTTATTCACCGAACTGAAGGGAATAAAACACCTTGTGACAATTTGTGAAATTCGTGGCATTGGCGGTCAATATAATTTATTCTTGCCTGAAGATGATGAAAAGATGATCATTCTTAATCAAGAAATACCTGTGAAATACACCATTTTACAGGGAAAACATGCAGTGGGAACAATATTGCTGGGAGCATTGATTAGTCTCTCAGAAAAAAAGGCGCAATTGCGATCGCCACATTCTTTAGAACTCTTGAGTAATCTCAAACTCAAGCTATTGATTGATGCAGAAATGGCTACAGAAGAAGAACATATCTATGCCAAGGTGATTCAACAATCTAATGTTGACGAGCATCTTTTTCTGCTTCGGCTTACAGCTATTCCCCCAAAAGCGAGTGCAATTCTCAATGCACTGCGTCAGCCTGGGTCAAATTAGAGTATCAATATTGGAATGGTAAAGAAGGGAGGTGTATGTCAATAGGGTAAATCGAAAAAGTAGGTAGTCTAGCTTTTTTTAAAACAGTAACAATTGTTGCTGATAGAACCAGGCGATCGCGGTAAGATTTTGGACTTAAGCCTGATCCAACTCCAATAACTCCTAACTCTGACCGACTAATTAATAATTCGTAATATATGGTATAGAGCAACTAACTTGAGTTCTGGAGATAAAAATATGATTTTTTCTAAAACTGAGATTACATTACATCCCAAGGACAAATGACGAACGTAAACAACTTTCAAAGACTAGTAGAACTTGCAAACGATCATGGAATTATTTGCCAGCCAACACCAGAAGAATGCTTAATTGCATCCTTACCTGGAGATGATGATTTCTTATTAGCTTTTACTTGGTCTGGTGCAGTTGAGGGAGAGCCACCAGAACATGAATTAATCGCAATTAGTGTACAGGATATCGTCAAAGAAGTTACCGTTGCAGCTTGGCAGATTCCTATTTATTTATTCGGAAACGTTTTAAGGCAAGCTCAGATGCTTGTCACTGCTCACAAAGATTTTGTTAGCTAACAGAAACAGACAAGTCTTAGCTAAAAACTACTATCCCTGTCCACTGTGGCGGGGATTTTTATCGAACAGGAGTCAGGAGTCAGAATACAGGAAAGGTATTCTGTATGAATGGCGGATAGCGCCGGATACTGTATTTAGACAGGGAAATTTAAAAACTTAATAAAATATCTAAACCCTAGCCCTCAAAGGTTTTCCTTTCACATTTTCGCGGATCTAACTGTGTTATGAAAAAGGCAGTGCCGATGAAATGAGTTTCAAAAGCCTTGGATGAAAGAGGGATTTGAGACTGGTATTTTTACTCAGCACTGGCTCAACGCCCCGCTATCCATGTACAGCATTCAGCACTTTTAAGCGAGGAGGCAGGAGGAAAGAATGATGATTGAAGAAGAATTCAGAAATTCCGACTTTACTAAAGGATTGTGAAGAGGGCTAGCTAAATAATGATATTTATCATAACTTTATAGTTATAGAACTATTGATTCATCGCCTCATCACTCATGGTTAACACTCTACCCAAGCCAGAAATTAAAACCCCCAGTAAAGAAACGGTACTCACTCCCCGGTTTTATACTACAGATTTTGAAACCGCAGCCAAGCTGGATTTGTCTGCCCAGGAAACAGAGTTGCAGGCGATGTTGACAGAAATGCGGACAGACTACAACCGCCACCATTTTGTTCGTGATGAAGCCTTTGAGCAGTCTTGGGAACACATTGGTGGTGAAGCAAGGCAGGCGTTTATAGAGTATTTGGAACGCTCTTGCATTTCTGAGTTTTCCGGCTTTTTGCTATTCAAGGAATTATCCCGCAAGCTGAAAAATCGCAGTCCAGTGCTAGCGGAAATATTTCAACTGATGGCGCGTGATGAAGCCCGCCACGCCGGATTTCTCAACAAAGCAATGGGCGATTTTAAAGTCTCCCTGGATTTAGCCACTGTTACTAAAACCCGCACCTATACCTTTTTTCCGATTGAGTGGGTACTTTACACTGTTTACCTATCAGAAAAAATCGGCTACTGGCGTTACATTATTATTTTCAGACATCTAGAAAAGCACCCAGAAAACGAGTTTTACCCTATCTTCCGCTACTTTGAAAGTTGGTGTCAGGACGAAAACCGCCACGGAGATATATTCAAAGCATTATTACGTTCTCAACCTGAACTATGGAATACCTGGAAATCTAGGCTGTGGAGTCGCTTTTTCTTACTCTCGGTATTTGCTACTCACACCTTGACAGTTCATGAACGTTCCGGGTTCTATAAATCACTGGGACTTGATGCCACAGAATTTGATTTCCAAGTTGTCCGCAACACCAATGAAACTGCGGGACGGGCTTTTCCGGTGATGCTGAATACCGAACACCCCAAGTTTTTCCCACGGCTGCAACGCTGTGCAGGTTACAACTTGAAAATTGCAGAGATTGAGAGCAGTTCTGCGCCGAAAGTTGTGAAGCTAATTCGCAAACTACCTTTGATTGCAGCAATTGTTTGGAATCTGCTGTTAGTTTATCTGATCAAACCCATTGATACTGAAGTATTGCGAGGAACGGTTCGTTAACTATTAGGCATCTTCAAAAAAAGATGTGGGGAAAATTCATGAATTGTCTCTACCAAAAACTTGGGTCTAAAGCCCCGTCCTTTGAGGACGGCTTTTTATCATCGGTGACAGGACTTTAAATGAGTAATGAGTAATGAGTAATGAGTAATGAGTAATGAGTGGATGAGAAATAGGTATTTACTCATTACTTATTACTTATTACTTATTACTCCAGAATCACCGACCCTTCTTTCTCGGTGAGTATGTCAACAAGGATTTCGAGTTAGGTTTCTGAGGGTTAGAAGTTACCAAAAATATCTTTTCAAACAACCTCTGAGGTGCAAAATGTCGGCTGTAAACTAATTGTGCCTTGAAGCGTCAGGCATAATTGCTTCCTGAAGATTTACACCGTTGAGGTTAGCTCCCCTAATGTCGGCTCCTCTAAGGTTAGCTCCTCTGAGATTTGCTCCTGCTAAATTCGCGTTTCTGAGGTTAGTCCAACTCAAGTCTGCTTGACTCAAGTCAGCTTCACTAAGATTAGCTTGCAACAGGTATGCACCACTGAGGTGAGCCTTGTTCAGATTAGCTTTGTAGAGGTCAGCTTTGTAAAGATAAGCACCCAACATTTCCGCTTCGTACAAACTCGCTTCGCTGAGGTCAGATGCAATCAAGTTAGCTTCAATGAGGTTGGCAAAAGAGAGGTTAGTCCGCATCAGCTTTGCTGAACCTAAATCGGCATCTTTCAAGTTAGCGCCTGTTAAGTCAGTGCCAATTAGATTAGCATATGCGATCGCAGCGTCTCTAAGATCCACGTGACTCAAATCGGCTCCAATCAGATTGGCATGACTCAAATCTGCCTGCGTAAGTATAGCACCACTCAAGTTAGCAACACTGAAGTTAGCCGCACTCAGATTAGCTTCAGTTAAAAAGGCTTTGTAGAGGTTGGCACTACTGAGGTCAGCACCACTGAGGTTTGCTCGCACCAGTAAAGCATTACCTAAATCCACTCTTCTCAAGTTTACCCCTTGGAGGTTTGCGCCTCTGAGGTTATCGCCTTGCAGATTCGCGCTGCTGAGGTCTGGTTCAATCTGGGGATTTTTCTTTCTCCACTCAATCCATGTAACTGCACCTGCTTTGAGTAAAGTTAGATGCTCTCGATTTGCCATTTTCTCTCCTTTACTCCTGACGCCCACCCAGAGAATTTACCCGACCAGCGACACTTTCAATGGCCGTTAATGCTCCCGCCGCCCCTGCTAGAATATCCTGTTCTTGTCCACCTAAGTAAAGCCGTCCAAAGCTACCTACAGCTTGAACTTCAAGAATGTTAATCCTCGCTGCTTTTTCCGCTTCATTGGCAGCCAGTGCGGCATAAGCAGCAGGTTCCACTTCTAATACATATAGTGTTTGACCTGCTAGTAGTAGCTGTCCCCGGCGCGTGCGATTAATTAGTTGTGTTTGATAAGCATCGATGTTGCGGATAATCTGGCTAGAAATAACACGCGGTTTCAGACATTCCTCTCTTTTGACTCCCAGGAACGCCAAAATAGCTTGACCAGCAGCTCGCGTTTCGCCTTGGGAGCTAGAATGAACTTCTAATAGTCCGTAGAGTCGTTCAACTACCTGTACTCCTGGACGGACAGAGGCAGATTTCAGGGCTATATCCGTAATCTTATTAATTTCGATACCAGGAGAGATTTCAATCCACAGTGATGTATCTCCTGGTAATGGTAAGAAGCCTTGGGCTACTGTTCCCATATATGCTGCATGTTGAGGTTGCAGGTTGTCGAGAAATACGAAACTGCGTAGTTCTATTCCCAAGATTTTGCTCTCCAGTCGTGAGGGTAAAAGTTATCTATTGCAAGATATAAGCGCTTAACTTGACAATATATGGTATTAAGGAGCGCAAATTCCGTTTAACGGATATACACCCGTGTATTAAATCGCAATTCATAGAAAGCAATGCTTATTCAGAAGACCCTCGTCGTTATGGGATAAAATCTGCTTTGATCGCACGACATAATTTTTGTTCAACACAGCTGCTTTATAAACACATTGACCTTTTTACATTACCCCAGTTTTACCCCCAAATTGACTATTGGGTAAGGGACTTCCGACAAATAAATAAATTCAGGACTTACGTATTGACAAAATAGGCAGAAAATGCGTTTAAAAAATAGAAGGAAATAAGCAATGCCTATGCTAACCACAAAAGGCGTTGAAAGGCAGATAATACTAAAGTTTTCTAGTGAAAGTATTTCGGAGAAGTTTCAAAAACAAAATTCCCTGATATTACATAATGTATGTATCTGACAAAGATACACTACACTATTGATAGCGATCGCATGGATTGACCTCTCCCCCAACTCCTCTCCGAAGCGGCTATCCATTAGTCACATCTTTCTTAAGATTTGCGATAGTATTCACTCACGCTTTTTCTAACTCTGATTAGTTCGTCATCAATTCTCAATAAAAAGCTAATTTTAACGATAAGATTAAGAGCCAATCTGTCAAGTATCTTTGACACCTCAGTGCTAAAGATGCCTACAGAACAAGCGTTTCAAGATTGTAAAGAAAGATGTGACTAATGGATAGATAGGGGAGACAAAGCATAGCTTTGGCGGGATGGGCTTTTTCGGGTTTAATAAGCAATCAAGCGAACATGATATCAAACCGTATTCCTAATATATGTCAACAATTCAATAAAAAATATTTGGATTGTGTCCAGCAATGATACAAAAAATATTTTTAAAATATTAGGTGTTTAAAGCTGACATTAATATTAGCAATTCCCCCCTAGAATTTTAGAAATAGGGTGTTTTATATTTTAGAGACTGGGGACTAGGTATTGGGGATTGGGTATTGGGGATTGGGGAAAACTATTCCTTAATCTTCAGTTGCTAACCTCCAATCACCAGTCACTAAATTCCTAGTCTCAGATCAAAAAGGGGAATTCCGCCTAAAGGACTCGAAGCCTGCGTAAATCAGTATGGCCCGTGATCAGATGCAAAACTGTGTCTCGATCATTTGTGGGCGTTGGACTCAATTCCCAATTGGCTAGAGTACGGCAGAGTTATGATCCCCAGCATTACAGATTCAGCGGTGAAAGCTGCGGTAGCAGCTGTTGCATCGGAGTCAGCCACAGCAGAGGAAAAAATCCAGATGCTGATTGAGATAGCGCAAGGCTTTCAAAAAAAGCCCAAAGCTACCCAAGACTTGCGAAATGCAGTTGGGTTATATTACCGGGCCTATGAAATGTGTGGTGAGGAATATCCCTTGCTAAAAGCTAGGGCTAAAGTGGGCATGGCAGGGACGTTACAGGCAATACCGGATGTTGATTACCAACTGCTGCTGCAAGCAAAAGCAGGTTATGAAGAGGCGTTGCCAATCTTACAGCAATTAGCCTCACCAGAGGAAGTGGCAGAGACGCAGATGAATTTTGGGCTGGTGTTGCAGTCGCTAGTGCCATTTAATTTGGCGCGGATAACTGACAGCATCCAGGCTTATCATGAGGCGTTGCGGGTGTTTAGTTGGGAGGATTACCCCCAGGAATACGCGATTTTATATAACAATATTGCGATCGCTTATCTTTCTATGCCCTTAGCATCGGAACGGGAATACTTGCGTCAAGGGTTAGCTGTGCAGTCATTTGAGGTGGCACTAAAGCATATTAATTTGATCGATCATCCCAGAGAATATGCGATGTTGCAAAACAACTTGGGTAACGCTTTGCAATATTTAGTGAGTTCCCATCCTGTGGAAAATAACTTGCGTGCGATCGCAGCTTACGATGAAGCGCTAAAAGTTCGTAACTCTAAAGATACACCCCTAGAGTACGCTAACACAATTTCAAACAAAGCTAACGCCCTATTCAACTTACCAGACGACTCAGAAAAACCAGAAGTGGGTAATCCTCAAAATCTGTTGCAAGCACGTATGTATTATCAACAAGCGTTAGAGATTTTTACCCAAAACCAACAAATTCAACAAGCAGAGATAGTAACCCAAGCCCTACAAGATATTGAAGTAGAAATAGGAAATAGGAAATAGGGCATTGGTTATTCTCCTCATCCCCCTCATCCCCACTCCCATAATTACTAATAAGGAGAACAAAACAGCATGAGAGATGTTTTTACAAACCCGACTGTAAGAGATTTTCTCACAAGTTTAGCAGATGGTGACTTGAACATAGCAACAGGATTAGTGTGGATAGTCATCGCAACAGCCTTGTCTATGGTTGGCGGTGCTATTGGTGGAATGTTATTAGCTGGGAAAGATATAGGCTATAGCTTTTCAGCAATGCTTGGTGCATTATTTGCTCCGGCTGGTGTAATTCCTGCCATCCTGTTAGGACTTGCCATACTAAATTTATTGACAAATTATTAGGAGGAAAAATGTTAGAAATTGGATGGTTCTCAGCCAAGTTATTTGTCAAAGGAAAGTTGCTGCGTGACCCGATATATTTTATCCAGCGAACTGCTATTGCTACTGTTGTAGGTTCATTACTGCTAGTGTTATTTGCACAAGCTGACATTCCCTTTTGCCTACCAATAACATTGTCTAGTTTAGTGACAGGCATGATTATGCCATTTCTCCTCAAAGATTTCAAAATGAAGTGATTTATCATTTGTCATTGATAAATAACCAATTCCCAATGCCCAATGCCCAATGCCCTATGCCCAATGCCCAATGACAAATGACAAATGACAAATCTTGAAGAATTAGTTCAGGAAATTAACCGCTTTGAGGCAATTATATCTGAGTGGGATGAAAGCCAACGCTGTGTAGCGGTAGGTTTAAAAAGAGCAATTGAAGCCTTGCATAAAGCAGCATTGACTAGTTTGATTAAAAGCCTCAAACAAGAATCAATGTCAGGTTTACGTCATGCTGTTACTGATGAAGTAGTATACGCAGTACTGCTTTATCATGAACTAGTAAAACCACCAAAACCACCATTAACACAGCGCATTCAAACAGCCCTAGAAGAAGTTCGCCCAGGTTTAAAAAGCCATAATGGGGACATTGAACTAGTGGCAATTAAGCCACCAGATACAGTGGAAATTATGCTCATAGGAACTTGTAGCAGTTGTCCGACTTCTACCTTGACTTTATCTCAAGGAGTAGAACAGGCAATCAAAAACCATTGTCCTGAAATTACCAAAGTGGTTGCAGTTAATAAAAATCCTACTATTAACACCACAAATTCTAGTTTAACTAGTCCATTTTCTCCACAGATAACTTCTAGTTGGGTAAAAGTAGCAACTATTGAGCAAGTTCCTGAATTTGGTATATTGGCAGTACAAATTGCTGGGACTTCGCTCATTTTACATCGTCAAGGTGCTAGAGTAAGATGTTACCGTAATGCTTGCGCTCATTTAGGATACTCTTTAGAAGAGGGTAAGATTGAAAATGGTATTATCACCTGTCCTTCCCACGGATTTCAGTACAGATTAGAGACAGGTGAATGCTTAACTGCACCGGATATTTCGCTTCAGTCATATCCGGTAAAGTTTAAGGAGGATAAGGTTTTTGTGAAACTACAAAAATGATCATGCGAAGGTAGCATCTCAGCAAATATATATGGCGATTAGAATTTGCGGTTACTTTGCTTCATCATTTCAGTAATTTACCGAAGAAAGGCAGAAGGCAGTAGGCAGAGGGCAGGAGGTAAGAAGTATCAATTAAAACTTTAGTTCTGGGTCTAAAGTCCAGTTCAAAGCAGTAATTATACTGAGACTGCTTGCAGCGAGGTATAAAACGTCCTTGCTTCAATCCCACTCTTTTAAGGGTGGGTTACCTCCTGCCTTTATCCTCCTGCCTCCTGAATCATTCCTTTTACTCTTATTCAAATTTCCGCCAGAAGTCTATTGACTTCTGGCAAATCTATTGAGAAGCTAATAGTTAGATTTACTAATTAATAGAAGTGCATCAAACTTGTGACAATACTGACGGGAAAAATAAATCGATCGCAACCTCCTAGCGAACCAAAGCCGCTAATCCTTGAAACTCAAGGACTCACACGCCGTTTTGGGAAGTTAACCGCAGTTAATAACCTGAGCATATCTGTGGAACAGGGCGAAGTATTTGGTCTGCTTGGCCCCAATGGGGCAGGGAAAAGTACAGTTATTAAAATGCTGACAACCTTGCTACCTATCAGTGCAGGGAAAGCAACCTTAGCTGGCTATGACGTGGCTTGTCAATCTAATTCTGTGAGACGGGCTATCGGCTATGTGCCCCAAGCGCTGTCTGCTGATGGTAGCCTCACAGGTTACGAAAATCTCTTAATCTTCGCCAAGTTGTATGGAATAACTGCCAAAGGACGCGATCGCCGCATCTATGAAATTTTAGAATACATGGGTTTGCAAGATGCAGCGCACCGCTTAGTACGAAATTACTCTGGTGGGATGATCCGCAAGCTGGAAATCGGCATATCAGTTCTACATCAACCCCAAATTCTGTTTCTTGATGAGCCGACTGTCGGACTAGATCCCATCGCTCGAACTCAAGTATGGCAACTTGTACTACAACTCTGTGCTGATTACGGCACAACTATATTTTTAACAACCCACTTTTTAGAAGAAGCGGATAGCTTATGTAACCGAGTGGCGATTATGCAGCAAGGTGAAGTCGTTACCACAGGCACACCAACCGACTTAAAAGCTTCTTTAAATAATCCAAATGCAACTTTGGATGATGTCTTTATTCACTATACAGGTGACCAGCTAACATCAGGAGTCAACTACCGTGACACAGCAAGAACCAGACGTACTGCTCAACGGTTGGGTTAAATCACCACCCACTGTCCGAGTAAATTTGATCTCTGCAATTAAAGAGCTAGTTATCAAAACCCTAGCGATCGCGGAATTGGAAATCCGTAAACTCCGCCACGATCCCACTGATTTAGTCGTTCGGGCTGTGCAACCAGCTTTATGGCTGCTAATTTTTGGGCAAGTTTTCGCCCGAACTCGCGCGATTCCTACAGGGAATTTACCCTATTTAGACTTCATTTCTGCTGGCATCTTGGCTCAGAGTATTTTGTTTGTGGCAATTTTTAGTGGTGGAATGACGCTAATCTGGGAGCGAGATTTAGGGATTGTCCATAAATTTTTAGCTAGTCCTACGCCTCGTGTGGCGATGGTGTTGGGCAAAGCCCTGGCATGTGGGGTGAGGTGCTTATCTCAGGTAATATTCATTTACGGATTAGCATTTTTATTAGGTGTCAAACTAAATCTTCATCCCCTAGCTATTCTTCAAGTACTGCTGCTAGTCATAATGGGAGCGGGTTCTTTTTGTATTTTCTCATTAATTATTGGCTGTTTGGTGAAAAGCCGAGAAAGGATGACGGGTATTGGACAATTGTTAACCATGCCGTTATTTTTTGCGAGCAATGCCATCTATCCGATTTCTTTGATGCCCAGTTGGTTAAAGTTCATTTCCCATTTAAATCCGTTGACTTATCTGGTTGACGGGTTACGTAGCACTATGCTGTTGAATGGCACTAGCATCTATGGCTTTGGTCTGGATTGTACAATTCTCTTATTCACATTAATCATTTTGGCCATCCTTGGTGGAAAACTTTATCCACGGGTGGCGATGTAACTAGGAGAACAAAAAGCCCATGACCTTGGATAAACCTAATCAAGGTGCAACTTCCGAAGAATGTGCCGCTAGAGTAATGGAGACAGTTCCATTAGTGATGCGGTTTATCCGAGCGGATATGCGTGCTCATAGTGCCGCTTTTTTATCTATACCTCAATTGCGATCGCTAGCATTTATCAACCGCAATCCTGGGGCTTCATTATCTGATCTGGCAGAGCATTTAGGTGTCACCTCTGCCACAGCATCAGCAACCATAGAACGCTTGGTACAACGCGACTTCGTGAAACGGATTGCTCATCCTCAAGAACGGCGGCGGGTGCTGCTCAATTTAACTGAAGATGGAAGGCATCATCTGAAGCAATCCCAAGATCAAACTCGCGCTCATATTACCGATTTGCTCAAAGGTCTTTCAGAAGACCAAATTTCCAACATTGAAGAAGGCTTAACTCTACTAAAAAATGTCTTCGAGAAAACAGAACTCAAAGCCCCATAACTTTGAGGTTGCACAACACGATCCCTTTGCAGCCTTTAAGTTTCGAGACTATCGGCTATTTACCATCGGACGGCTGGTGCTGTTCGTGGGGTCGCAAATGCAAACTGTAGCGATTGGCTGGGAACTCTATGAGCGGACTAACTCAGCGATCGCTTTAGGTGGTGTAGGGCTAGCGCAAGTCCTACCGATGATTATTCTCACGTTAATTGCTGGAGATGTTGCCGATCGGCGCGATCGCAAACTCACTATGTTACTGTCGGTGATACTGCTAGCCCTCTGTTCCCTAGCTTTAGGAGTACTTTCCTATACTCAGGGTACAATCTTTCTAATTTATGCCTGCTTGGTTTTAACAGGTGTCGCTAGGGCATTCCTCAAACCTGCCAGTGATGCTCTGATGTGGCAATTAATACCTGTCAGCGCCTTTACCAATGCAGCTACTTGGAATAGTAGTAGCTTTCAGTTAGCCTCAGTCATCGGCCCAGCCTTCGGAGGATTTGGGATTGCGCTACTAGGAAGTGCTACAGGAGTTTATGTATTAGCTGCGATCGCTGCGTTTTTGTGTTTTCTTTTAACGCTAGCGATTAAAGAGCAAAAAGTCATCCGCACAACTGAGCCAATCTCACTCCAAGCACTTGCTGCTGGTGCTAAGTTTGTTTGGCAGAATCAGTTGATTTTAGCCGCGATTACATTAGATATGTTTGCTGTATTGTTGGGTGGTGCGTAGGCGTAGCCCGCCGTAGGCATCGCGCTTCTCCCGATTTTTGCCAAAGATATTTTACACGTGGGGCCAGTAGAGTTGGGATATCTCCAAGCAGCCCACTCCATCGGTGCTTTGACTATGGCTATCACCCTCGCGTATTTACCACCGTTACGCAAAGCAGGCCCGGCCTTTTGGTAGCCACCTGCTTGCATAGGTTTACTTCATCAGACATAATTGCCTCGCTCTGCTGTAATATCAATTTTGCTCCCGGTGACGGTGGTTTGCAGCTTGTAATAACAGAGATTCTGCAAAAGCGATCGCATCGCTTGCAGATTTACCACCAGCTAACTGCGCTAATTCTTCCCGGCGAGTGGTTAAATCATCTAAAGTAGTAACTCTGACAACAGTACGCTGTTCAGCATTTCCATTGTTGGCTTTTTTACCCTTACTTGGATTAATAGTTTGCTTATCTACGCGGAAATGCCGATCAGCCATTGCCGCAACTAAAGGTTGATGCGTAACACATAACACTTGGTTGCGTTGACTTAGCTGGTGTAATTTTTCCGCGATCGCTTGGGCTACCCTGCCCGAAACCCCGACATCAATTTCATCAAAAACCATCGTTCCAGCCACGTCAACCTGAGAAAAACAAGCTTTCAGCGCCAGTAAAAAGCGGCTCATTTCCCCACCAGAAGCAACTTCCGTTAAAGGTTGCAGTGGTTCTCCAGGGTTGGAACTAAATGTAAAAGTAATTTTATCTGCTCCCATCGCAGTTGGGAAAGCTGGTAATATTTCAACCAGAAACTTCACCTTTTCCATCGCTAGGGGCTTGAGTTCAGCTATCAAACGTGATTCTAAATTAGCAGCCGCCTTACTCCGCAGTTGAGTTAACTGATTAGTTGCTTGGGTGAGTTTTTCAAAACACGCCTTTTCTTGCTGTTCCAAGTTTTCAATAGATTGTTCGCTGTCGTTAAGTTGGGCCAATTCCCCTTGGATACGTTGGTAATAAGCGATCGCTTCTGTAAGTGTCGGCCCATACTTGCGGCAAATTTGCTTTAATTCCTGAATCCGTTCTTCCACCTCTTCCAACCGCTGCGGATCGGCTTCCAAACCATCCCCATAAGCATTAATTTGCCTTCCCACTTCCATTACCGCAGCTTGGGCGTCCCGCACCAATTCCAACAAATGTTGTAGTTGGGTATCGTATTCCACCATGTCATTTAATATCGCCTCACTGTCTCCCAATAAATCACCTGCGGCGGGAGTTTCATGATCGTTTTGATACAAAGCCTGATAAACTTTGTAACTCATCTGTTGCAAATCGACGACATGATTTAGGCGTTCCCGTTCTTGTCCCAACTGTTCCAATTCATTAGGTTCACTGAGATTGGCTGCTCCCAATTCCTGCACTTGATAAGTCAGCAAGTCGAGTTGTTGCAACCTTTCCCGTTCTGATGTCCGGCGTTTTTCTAGTGCTAAATGTGCCTGTTGGTAAGTACTAAAGCTCGTGGCAACTTTATGACGTTGCTGCATTAGAGAGTCGCCGCCATATAAATCCAACCAGTCCCGGACTTGGGCAGATTGTCCTACTTGTACCGTTTGACCTTGAGCTGTAATTTCCACCAAGCGATCGCGCATTCCTCCCATAATCTGGCGATTTACCAACACACCATTCACCCGCGATCGACTGCGGATATTACTAGCGGTGGCTGTGATTTCTCGGCTTATGACTACAGAATTTTCATCAAGTAAATCTATTTCTTGTTCGGTCAACCAAGCTGCTAGAGGGGCGTTTGAGGTGAAAGTCGCTTCCACCATCGCCCGACTTGTTCCTGTACGAATGACTCGACTAGAAACTTTACCTCCTAAAGCGGCATCAATGGCATCCAAGATAATCGATTTTCCAGCGCCGGTTTCACCTGTCAACACATTTAGTCCCGCGCCAAATTCCAATTCCAGTTGGTCAATTAGGGCAAAGTTTTCGATTCGCAGACAGAGCAACATCAAGCCAAATTCTCCATGAGGGCAGATGCGAGATACTTCTAACTTACAAGACAATAAGCATGAGCTTTCAGCAACTAGCAATACCTACTACTATTGAACTAGTATGCCCGTTTAAGTGTAGCAGACCTATTAGCACTATGAGCAGGGAGAAATGAGGAAGAAATAACGAATGCCCAATGCCCCATTTCCAATTCCCAATTTCTAAACATATTGTTACAATACTTAATGTGATCGTTCTGAACTGGTAGCCTTCTTCATGATTGTTAAGACACTTCCCCCTAGTTCCCAACCGATTCAGGAGGACAGTAGCAACGGCACAAATCGCCGAGGCGAACTGGACGTTATTGATATAGTGCCAGAAGAAAATGGTACACAAGGCTTGGTTGTGCGTAGGCGTAGCCCATCGCAGACATCAGCATCCCTGTTAGCTGCCCAAAAGCTCAGGACAACTGCTCAACCAGAGACGCTTTACGATCCCATAGGCATAGCCGCGCATTACCAAAATAGAAAACTGCAAGTTGTACGGCGGATTTTCGCCGTGTTGGGGCCGACCCTATCTTTTGCTTTTGGGTTGTGGTCGGATAGTAAACGGGGAATTGTCGTCAAAAATGATCGCCGCCGAGCCACTCAGTTACGAGAATTACTGACGCAACTGGGGCCTGCTTACATCAAAATTGGACAAGCTTTGTCCACCAGACCGGATCTAGTTCCTCCCGTATACCTAGAAGAATTAACTAGGCTACAAGACCAATTACCACCTTTTCCCAACGAAATTGCCTACCAGTTTATCAAAGAAGAATTAGGCGCACCTCCAGAAGAGGTTTACGCCGAACTCTCAGCCCAGCCAATTGCTGCGGCTTCCTTGGGGCAAGTTTATAAAGGTAAGCTAAAAACTGGTGAAGAAGTCGCTGTTAAAGTTCAACGCCCTGACTTAAGAGAGGGGATCACCATTGACTTGTATATCTTGCGTAACCTCGCTGCTTGGGTGCAGAAAAAGGTCAAACGGGTAAGAAGTGACCTAGTTGGGATTCTTGATGAATTAGGCGATCGCATCTTTGAAGAGATGGACTACATCCATGAGGGCGAGAATGCCGAACGATTTTTCGAGCTATATGGTCACATAAAAGACATATACGTACCGGAAATTTACTGGGAATATACCAATCGTCGCGTCTTGACGATGGAGTGGATTAACGGCACTAAATTAACCCAGACAGAAGAAATTAGCGCCCAAGGTATAGATGCTCGTTATCTAATTGAAGTGGGTGTGCAGTGTTCCCTGCGCCAGCTGCTAGAACATGGATTTTTCCATGCAGATCCCCACCCTGGTAATTTGTTAGCGACAACTGATGGTAAATTAGCTTATCTCGACTTTGGAATGATGAGCGAGATCAAGCCACCACAGCGTTATGGTTTGATTGAAGCGATCGTCCATGTCGTCAACCGCGACTTTGAAGGATTAGCAAAAGACTACGTTAAGTTAGATTTCTTATCACCAGAAACCGATTTAACACCAATTATCCCAGCTTTTGCAAGAGTCTTTGCTGATGCCGAAGGAGCCAGTGTTGCCGATCTTAATATTAAAAGCATCACCGATGAACTATCTGCTTTGATGTATGAATATCCTTTCCGCGTACCGCCTTACTACGCTTTAATTATTCGCTCACTCGTGACACTGGAAGGTATTGCAATATTTATAGATCCGAACTTTAAAGTCCTCAGTGAAGCTTATCCCTACGTTTCTAAACGCCTGTTAACCGACCCAGCACCGCAATTAAGAGCATCATTGCAAGATTTGCTATTTAAAGATGGGCGATTTCGCTGGAATCGCTTAGAGAACTTGTTAAAAAATGCCCGCAATAGTCAAGACTACGACTTTAATTTAGTGCTGAATCAGGGAATAGAATTTTTGTCATCTGAACGTGGTGCTTTTATTCGTGACAAACTAGTAGATGAATCTATCAACGGACTTGATGCTTTAGGTAAAAATGTTTTGCATAACTTTACCTCCCTGTTGCGGGAACGGGTAGGATTGACAGCAGTTAATGAAACTCCAGCGGCCACAGTTGAGCAACAACAAACGTTGCAGCATATCAAACGTATATTGGGCATTCTTCAAGAAACAAGAGGCTTTGACCCAGTGCAACTAGCGTCCCAAATTGCCCAGTTATTGGTAAATTCAGATGTACAACGTTTGGGTCAACAAATTGCTAGTCGCTTCACGCAAAAAGCAATAGCCAGGTTAATTCGGCAATTATTGATAACGTAGTAAAAGTTATGAGTTAAAAACTTTCTTTAACTCATAAATTAATCATTTTAGCAGTTGTATAACCCAATTCTTCCAGCTTTTCTAAAACCTTAGTTGCACTTTCAACAATGCTTTCTTGGTTAGTTTTGCATTCGACTTCAGGACTGAGTGGTATTTCATAAGGATCATCAATACCAGTAAAGTGCTTAATTTCCCCGGATCTAGCTTTTTTATATAACCCTTTCACATCTCGCTGTTCACAAACTTCTAATGATGCATTGACGTACACTTCAATGAAAGATGGAATACTTTGGCGCACTTCTTCCCGAATTTTGCGGTAAGGAGAAATGGCTGAAATCAATACAATTACATTATTTCTGGCCAGAAGGCTAGCCACAAAGCCAATGCGCCGAATATTCTCTTCTCGATCCTCTTTACTGAAACCCAACCCTTTGCATAAGTTTTGACGTATCGCGTCGCCATCCAAAACTTCAACTCTATATCCCTGTATCCGCAGTTCCTTCTCTACGAATTGACAGATAGTAGTTTTACCTGCACCACTTAAGCCAGTGAACCATATTGTCATACCATATTCTTTTTGTCTCATCCTACCTCCGCTGTAGACTTCAAATGGCACACCCAAAAAAGCTTTTTTGGATAATGTCAGGTCAAATAATAATTTTATTTTTAAAATCTTTTTTTAGCAGGAATTTCGGGCGTCGCTTGGCGACTAGTATCAGTCTTGCTACTTTTACTTCTACTAATTTCGAGCAAAGGAATCGCACTTACACGTATATCGCTTCAATATTTAATACAGCGACTAGCGATGTCTACGATGAGCTATGCCTACGCACTTGCTCAAGCCTAACAACGGGCTTTATGGCTATAAAAAACAAAAACTGCTAACCTAGGCTTCAAATTCTTGAAGTTTTGACCAAGCTTTATATTCAGTATATATACAGGTTTATTTTAAAGAAATAGTCTTTATTATGACAATAGTCTATTAAATAAGACTTAGCATTAGGACATTATAAAAAACTAAGTTCAAAATGTTTACAAAGTTAAATACAGTGCAGTTTTATAGCTGCGCGAACTTTCATCAGGGGGCGATTCCTTTGGATTGCTTTCCTAGTAAAAGTTTGTTTTTTGACAATGATGGCACACTTAGTGG
This sequence comes from Nostoc sp. CALU 546, assembly GCF_048836525.1. NCBI lineage: Bacteria > Bacillati > Cyanobacteriota > Cyanophyceae > Nostocales > Nostocaceae > Nostoc > Nostoc sp. CALU 546. The sequence continues at coordinate 74,916 of NZ_JAWJTF010000018.1, read as the reverse complement.
TCTATCTCATTAATTTTACAGGGTTAGTTTGCCACGGATGGCATACTTCCCAGGCGACCTCAACATTCACGACCTGGAATTTGGCAGAGAAGGACTATGGATTGTCAACACCCACTTTTTCTGCCTTGATTCTAGACTTCAGCTTTGTACCACGCTGGCATCCCAAATTTATTTCCCAATTAGTATCAGAAGATCGGTGCCACCTGAATGGTTAGCGATGGTTTTGAATTAGGAACGAAAAGAAATCCGCCAAGCATTTACTGCACCAGAGTTGAACTACTGGTTGCGATCGAGTGCGGTGATTCCTAATGACTAAGGAATCTCTCTAATCACAGCGTAATTGTTGAAATCAAAATTTTAGTTTTTTTCAGAGGTTTTTCATGGCTGAATTCAAAGTCAATACTGAGAACGCTAGTAATCAAAATAACTCCACAGTGGCAATTGATGCAGATGGGGATTTTGTTATCTCCTGGCAAAGCTTTGGTCAGGACGGGTCTGGCTATGGAATATATGCTCAACGCTACAACAGTTTTGGGGTAGCTCAAGGGAGCGAATTTAAAGTCAATAACACCACCGACAACGACCAAAAGAACCCCATAGTAGCGATGGATGCAGACGGGGACTTTGTCATTTCCTGGCAAAGCCTGAATCAAGACGGTTCTGGCAATGGAATATATGCCCAACGCTACAACAGTGCTGGGGTGGCTCAAGGGAGCGAATTTAAAGTCAATACTGAGAACGCCAGTGATCAAAGTAACCCCACATTAGCGATGGATTCAGATGGGGACTTTGTTATCTCCTGGCAAAGCCTGAATCAAGACGGTTCTGGCTATGGGATATATGCCCAACGCTACAACAGTGCTGGGGTGGCTCAAGGGAGCGAATTTAAAGTTAATACTGAGAACGCTGATCAGCAAAAGAACCCCGTAGTAGCGATGGATGCAGATGGGGACTTTGTCATTTCCTGGCAAAGCTATTATCAGGATGGGTCTTACTATGGGATATATGCCCAACGCTACAACAGTGCTGGGGTAGCTCAAGGGAACGAATTTAAAGTTAATAACACCACCAACAAATCACAATCGAACCCCACAGTAGCGATGGATTCAGATGGGGACTTTGTTATTTCCTGGCAAAGCCTGAATCAAGACGGTTCTGGCAATGGAATATATGCTCAACGCTACAACAGTGTCGGGGTAGCTCAAGGGGGCGAATTCCAAGTCAATACCTTCACCCCCAACGATCAAAAAAACCCAGTAGTAGCAATGGATACAACTGGGGACTTTGTTATTTCCTGGTCTAGCTATGGTCAGGACACATCTTATGATGGGATATATGCCCGACGCTACAATAGTGCCGGGGTAGCTCAAGGGGTCGAATTCCAAGTCAATACCTTCACCCCCAACTATCAATCTAACCCCACAATAGCGATCGCTCAAGATGATAACTTTGTCATTTCCTGGCAAAGCACTAATCAAGATGGGTCTGGCGATGGCATATATGCCCAACTATACAAAAACAGTGGGGTTCCCCCGACTATCACTTCTGGTTCTGCCTCTGCCTTGGCATACATTGAGAACGCCATTACAGCCATTGACTCAGGCATCACTGTCAGCGATGCAGACTCCCCCAACCTTTCCAGTGCCACTGTCAGCATTACCAGTGGTTTTGTCTCTGCTCAAGACACCCTCGCTTTTACCAACCAAAATGGAATTACGGGCAGCTACAACAACAGCACAGGGGTTTTAACCTTAACTGGCAGTGCCACTGTTGCTAATTATCAAACCGCACTGCGTTCTATTACTTATACCAACACTAGTGATAATCCCGCTACTACACCTCGTACCGTTAGCTTTCTAGTTAATGATGGGACTGCTGATAGCACCGCAGTTACCCGTAATATTAACATTACGGCGGTGAATGATGTACCCATTGCTACTGTCACCAACTCTGCCCTGGCATATACTGAGAACGCCACTATAGTCATTGACTCAGGCATCACCCTCAGCGATTTAGACTCTGCTAACCTGTCCAGTGCTACCGTTAGTATTACCAGCGGTTTTGTCCTTGCTCAAGACACCCTTGCCTTTACCAACCAAAATGGAATTACAGGCAACTACAACAGCAGCACAGGCGTTTTAACCTTAACTGGCAGTGCCACTGTTGCCAATTATCAAACCGCACTGCGTTCTATTACTTATAACAACAGCAGTGATAACCCCAATACTACACCTCGTACCATCAGCTTTTTAGTTAATGATGGGACTGCTAATAGCACCACTGTTACCCGCAATATTAATATTACGGCAGTGAATAGTGCGCCCGTTGCTACTGCTACCAACTCCGCCCTGGCATATACTGAGAACGCCACTACAGTCATCGACTCAGGCATCACTGTCAGCGATGCAGACTCCCCCAACCTTTCCAGTGCCACTGTCAGTATTACCAGTGGTTTTGTCTCTACTCAAGACACCCTCGCCTTCACCAACCAAAATGGAATTACAGGCAACTACAACAGCAGCACAGGCGTTTTAACTTTAACTGGCAGTGCCACTGTTGCTAATTATCAAACTGCACTACGTTCTATTACTTATATCAACAGCAGTGATAACCCCGCTACTACACCTCGTACCGTCAGCTTTCTAGTGAATGATGGGACTGCTAATAGCACCACCGTTACCCGCAATATTAATATTACAGCGGTGAATGATGATCCCGTCGCTGTTAACGACAGCATCACCACAAACAAAAATACACCCATTATCATTAGTGCTACTACTTTGTTGAGCAATGATATGGATGCAGATGTCATTGATGTATTGAATATTATTAGCTTCACTCAACCTAGCCACGGAAGCTTACTTGACAACAACAACGGTACTTACACTTATACGTCCGTCGAAAACTATTATGGCTCCGACAGCTTCACTTACACCATAAGTGATGGGCAAGGAGGCAGTAGCACTGCTACCGTCAACTTGACCATTAATGAAGTCACGCCTCCCATTAATGGCACTTCAGGTGCAGATAACCTGACTGGTACAGGGATCATGGATATCATCTCAGGGTTGCAGGGCAATGACACCCTCAACGGACTAGGTGATAACGACACTCTCGATGGCGGCGATGGAAATGATTTCTTAGATGGTGGTACAGGCGATGACAGTCTCATTGGTGGTAAAGGCAATGATACTTATATTGTGGACAGCATCGGGGACACTATTATTGAAGCCGCCAGTGCAGGCACAGATTTAGTTAAATCTTCAGTGAGTTGGGTGTTGGGAAATAACCTGGAGAACTTGACCCTGACTGGAACCGACGCAATCAATGGTACTGGCAACAGCCTTAAGAACATTCTTATAGGAAATACTGCTGCTAACAACTTGAGCGGAGGAGATGGTAACGACAGTCTTTTTGGTGATTCAGGTAATGACACCTTGTTGGGCGGTGCAGGCAATGACACCTTGAATGGAGGTTTGGGATCTGACACTCTTGATGGTGGCGCAGGCAACGACATTTACACTGTAGACAACATAAACGATGTTATTGTTGAAGGCTTAAATGCAGGCACAGATTTAGTCAATTCTTCAGTGAGTTGGGTGTTGGGAAATAACCTGGAAAAATTGACCCTGACTGGAAGCTCGGCAATCAATGGTACTGGTAACAACCTTAATAACATCCTCATAGGAAATACTGGCGCTAACAACTTGAGCGGAGGAGATGGTAACGACAGCCTCTTTGGTAGCTCAGGCAATGATACTTTGTTGGGCGGTGCAGGTAATGACACCTTGGATGGAGGTGCAGGGATTGACAGTCTTGATGGTGGAGCAGGCAATGACATTTACACTGTAGATAATGTGAACGATATTGTTGTCGAAGGTTTAAATGCAGGCATAGATTTAGTCAAGTCTTCGGTGAGTTGGGTGTTAGTAGATAACCTAGAGAACTTGACACTGACTGGAAGCTCGGCAATCAACGGTACTGGTAACAGTCTTAATAATATCCTCATAGGAAATACTGGCGCTAACAACTTGAGTGGAGGAGATGGTAACGACAGCCTGATTGGTGGTACAGGTAATGACAACTTGTTGGGTGGTTCCGGCAATGACACCTTGGATGGAGGTGCGGGGATTGACAGTCTTGTTGGTGGAGATGGTGATGACATTTACACTGTAGACAGCCTCAGCGATATTGTTGTCGAAGGCTTAAATGCAGGTATAGATTTAGTCAAGTCTGCTGTGAGTTGGGTGTTGGGAGATAATCTGGAGCATTTAACCCTGACTGGTAGTAAGGTAATCAATGGTACTGGTAACAGCCTTGATAATATTCTTACGGGAAATGGTGGCGCTAACATCTTAAGCGGAGAAGGTGGCAATGATAGCCTCTTTGGTGGCTCAGGCAATGACACTTTGTTGAGCGGTGCAGGTGATGACATCTTAGATGGAGGTGTAGGGATTGACAGTCTTGTTGGTGGAGCTGGCAATGACATCTACACTGTAGACAACCTCAGCGATATTATTGTCGAAGGCTTAAATGCTGGCACAGATTTAGTCAATTCTTCGGTGAGTTGGGTGTTGGGAGATAATTTGGAAAACTTGACCTTGACTGGAACCAAGGTCATCAATGGTGCTGGTAACGGCCTTAATAATATCCTTACGGGAAATAGTGGCGCTAACATTCTGAGCGGAGAAAGTGGCAACGATCGCCTCTTTGGTAACTCAGGCAATGATATTTTGGATGGAGGTGCAGGTGACGATGAACTCATCGGTGGAATTGGTCGAGATACGCTAACTGGTGGAACTGGGGCAGATAGCTTATATCTGACTGATACCCGCACTGGTGGCTATGATACTATTACTGATTTTAATGTTGGAGATGATACAATATTCATTTCCAAGGCAGAATTCGGACTCAGCCAATCTCAGAATACTGTACTTGATTCCGGCTTGTTCCGACTTGGTACTATTGCTACAACCGCAAGCGATCGCTTTATCTACAATCAAACTACGGGGAATCTATTCTTTGACGTAGATGGGACTGGTAAGACTGCACAAGTTCAAATCGCCCAGTTCTCCAATCAGGCAATGCTTACTAATGCAAATATTACTGTGATTGCCTAACTTTGCTCAGACAATTAACCTAGAATCAACCTAATGTAGAGACGCGAAATTTCGCGTCTCTACACGCTTGTGGGTACTGTGGCTTTATAGGCTAATACGCTTGGGTTAAGGGCTACTGGCAACAATTTTGAGTTTTTGAGACGCGATAAATCGCCGTCTCTACAAGTGTTTTTGCTCATTCTGAACTGTATTGCTTTATAGGTAACACAACTGCAAACTTTTAACTTTCCTCTTGGGTATAACCATTTTTCTCGCGTTTGAGGCTTTCTTCTAAGGCTTGAATTTGTTCACGTCTGGCTTCTAATTCCAAGGAACGCCTTGCTAAGTCTTGGTTTTGCAACGTCAAGGATTGTCGCCAATGTTCTGCTCGCTCGGCTTCGTGCTGCAAAAATTCTGGGGTAATGCCGATGGTGAGGTAGCTTTGTACCAGATGGAGTACCCAGTTGGTGGCGTCTTCTATTCTTTCAATATCGCCTGTAGGGGAAAGTTCCACTAAAACAAGCAAGTTCTCACTCATGATCTTTCCCTTTCCCAACAGAATGAAAGCCTCTTCGGGAATTATCGCCCACAAGTTATCAGCTTCTTGACGCGCCAATAAGCGTAACTGGTGCTGGTCTAAAAAATCGTTTTTACGCACCTGGGCTAGATATAGCATGAGGGTCGCTTCGCTCCACAATTCAAAATTAAAAATTCAAAATTAATAAAAAATTAATAAAAAATTAATAAAAAATAAGTGCCAGACATTGATATTTTGATTTTGTTCATTCGTAATGGGTAATTGGGAATTATTGTACATTCCATTACCCATTACAGTTATCCTAAGCCACGTTGGCGATCGCTACGACAATCCCTTCAAACGCTCGCGCAAAATTTCTGCTTGCTTCTGTGCTTCTGCTAAAGCTTCCCGCGCTCCCTGTACTACGTCGGCTCTAGCTCTATCTACGAAACTAGGATTGTTTAATCTGGTACTCAGGGATTGAACTTCTGCTTCAGCTTTACTCAAGCTTTTTTCTAGCTTGGCACGCACAACTTCAATATCTACCACACCGCTGAGAGGAATTAGCACTTGTATTGTACCAATTACACCTGCGATCGCATTTTCCGATTCTTGTGGTTGTTCTAATTCTCTCTGTGGGAAAAAGCGTCTCCATAACCTAAGTCTCGCTTGAGCAGTCAGTAAATTTTGGCTCACAAACCAAGCTGTGTAACCAAAACCAACTAGTTCAAAGAAAGTTCCGACAATGGGAATGTCATCAATGGCATACCCAACAGCTAAACCCAATCTACCAAAGACAATGGCCACAATAATTAAGCCAATTATCTTCAAACCCCTTTGAGGTTTTTTCGCAGCAACAGTTTGGTTTTCTTGCTTGTCAGTAATAATTAAAGTCTCAACCTTAGCCAAATCTTTAATATAAGACTGTCCAGCAGTAAGAATTTCCCGCTCCTTCTGGCTTTCAGTTTGCAAATTCGCTGTTACTTTAACCCCTGGTTTAATATCCGCTTCAGCCCGCAAATTCCGAATTGTGCGGATAGTAGCAATCAGCAATTCAAATTGTTCTTCTAAACCTAAGTCAATCAGGTTTGCATCTATCTGGGGATATAGTTGCAATGGTAAGGTTTGTGGTGAATCTGGTGGTTGTTGGGTGAGAGTTTGCCAAATTTCTTCAGTAATATGAGGCATGAAGGGATGAAGCAGTTTCATAATCCCTTCCAGCACATAACCAAGGGTTTGCTGTGCTACCTGCCGCGATGCGGGATCGGCATCTGCTTGCAATCTGGATTTCACCAATTCAATATACTGATCGCAGAAATCACCCCAAATAAACTCGTAGAGTCCTTTTGCTGCTTCCCCTAAACCGTAATTATCGATGTAATTCGTGGTTTGTTTAACAACTTGATGATACCGCGAGATAATCCAGCGATCGCTCAATTCGGTAGCGACTGGGTTCCCCAATTGTTGCGGTGTTTGTCCATCTAAATTCATCATCGTAAATCGGGCTGCATTCCACAACTTGTTTGCAAAGTTGCGCGATGCCTCCACCGATGCTGATTCATCCTTTTTGCGATCGTATTCCAGCCGGATATCTTGACCCGCACCAGCCACTTCCCTAATTAAAGTATACCGCAAGGCATCAGTACCATATTTGTCAATTAATAACAATGGGTCAATACCATTACCTTTGGTCTTTGACATCTTCTGACCTTTTTCATCCAGCACCAAGCCGTGGATGTAAACGGTTTGGAAAGGCATTTGCTCAGTAAAATGCCCAGCCATCATTGTCATTCTAGCTACCCAGAAAAAGATGATGTCAAAACCTGTTACCAAAGTTGTAGTCGGGTAGTAAGTTGCTAAATCCTGAGTTTGTTCCGGCCAGCCCAAAGTCGAAAACGGCCAGAGTCCAGAAGAAAACCAAGTATCTAGCACATCTGGGTCTTGTTCTAACTTGACATTTTCGCCAAATTGTGATTTAGCTTTCTCCCAAGCTTCAGTTTCCGATTTCGCTACTACAAAGGGCGTGTTATCGGTAATTTGCCCATCCGTTTCACTGACAGCGTACCAAGCAGGAATTTGGTGTCCCCACCATAATTGCCGAGAGATACACCAATCTTTGAGTTTTACAAGCCAATCACGATAGACCTTTGTCCAGCGTTGGGGGACAAACTCTGGGGAAGTTTGCTGGTCGAGGAATTCGAGAGTGTTGTCAGCGAGGGGACGAATTTTGACAAACCACTGAGTTGAGAGGAGGGGTTCAATAGGTACTTTACCGCGATCGCTGTAGGGAACGGTATGCTTATAATCTTCTATCTTCACCAGAAAGCCATCTGCCTCTAGACGAGAAACCACATTCTTTCTAGCAACAAAGCGGTCTTGTCCTTGAAACTCCCCGGCATTGGCGTTGAGAGTGCCATCTTTATTCATAATGTTGATAAAGGGCAAATTGTGACGCTTACCCATGTCAAAATCGTTCGGGTCATGGGCGGGAGTCACTTTCACGCAGCCTGTGCCGAAAGTAGGATCAACGAATTCATCGCCAATGATGGGAATTTCTCGTTGTAAAATGGGCAGAGTTAGAGTTTTGCCGATGAGGTGTTTATAGCGATCGTCATTGGGATTAACTGCTACTGCCGTATCACCCAGCATAGTTTCTGGTCTAGTTGTCGCCACCTCTACAAAACCGGAACCATCGGTGAGAGGATAGCGGAAGTGCCAGAGATTGCCATTAACCTCTTGATTTTCTACTTCTACATCAGACACAGCCGACTGAGAAGCTGGACACCAGTTAACTAAATATTCACCACGATAAATTAAGCCTTCCTCGTAAAGACGAGTAAACGCCTCGACAACAGCTTTAGATAAACCCTCATCCAGGGTAAACCTTTCCCGTGACCAGTCCACCGAGACACCCAAGCGTCGTAGCTGATTCAGAATCGTTCCCTCAGACTCCGCTTTCCATTGCCAAGCGCGTTCTAGGAACTTTTCACGCCCCAACTCGTAGCGAGTTTTACCCTCTGTCTTGAGTTGCTTTTCCAGCATACTATGCACAGCAATGCTGGCGTGGTCAGTTCCGGGTAGCCACAGGGTATTGCGCCCCTGCATCCGGTGGTAGCGCACAAGAGTATCAATCAACGCACTTTCAAATGCGTGTCCCATGTGCAAACTGCCGGTGACATTCGGCGGTGGAATGACGATACAGTAAGGTTCGCCGCCTTTATTAGGGTCAGCTTTATAAACTTGGTTGTCTTCCCAGAATTTTTGCCACTTGGCTTCAGTGGAAAAAGGGTCGTAGAGACTGGGAAGATTGGGAATGGTTGCGGTCATGCGGGGCAAACTAACTATGGAAGGACTCTATTGGCACTCCCTGACCTGAAGGTGCAGGGATTCTTGATTCAACGAGTCCACTTGGGTTAGACCCCTTGCGGTATCTAATCCAGAGGTGGTTCTCTCCTCAAGCGTTAACTTTCCGAGTGCCCCTCGGTAGTTGGATGATTCCAAAATTTGTTTGATTTAAACTCTGATCGCCTAGTCCCCATGAAGATTTTACCTATTCCTGGGTTGTTCTAGAACTATGGAATAGAACCCCATATCTTCAATTGTCAAGGTACAGATTGCCGTTAGGCACTTAGGTTTTTATACAGGTTGATTACCGTTCCTGTTAAGCCCAATCTTACCAGAACGTGACTGAGGCGTAAACACCTCAAACCGTTTTCATCACGCAGTCTGAAGTACGGAATACGGCGCTGTGCGCCTGTTCCTCAAGGGTTGGAGAGGGTTTGATGGAAACGTAGATATCAAGGGTATCGTCTTCTCTGCAAGAGGCTGCACATTGGCGAAATGTCTCCCAGAGAAGACGCTATCTGTAAGTATTGCCATGTTTTTGGGAAACCTAAATACTGAGGTCTCAAAGATTAAGCCCTATGGTCAGCATTCCCGGATATCACGTTAGCGAAGAACTCTACAATGGTTCTCGAACCTTAGTTTATCGTGCTAATCGAGAAACTGATCAAAAATCTGTGGTGATTAAGCTGATGAAAACTGCTTATCCCAGCTTCAGCGAATTGGTACAGTTTCGCAATCAGTTCACCATCGCCAAAAATTTGAATATACCTGGAATCATCCAAACCTATAGTCTGGAACCCTATCAAAATGGCTATGCGTTAGTGATGGAAGACTTTGGGGGAATTTCTCTTAAAGAATGGGGAGTAGGGAGTAGGGAATGGGGAGTGGGGGTAAGGGTAGAATCTCTGATGGAATTTTTACGAATTGCGATCGCACTGTGTAATGCATTAGATATTCTAATTCGTCATCGGATCATTCACAAAGATATTAAACCCGCCAATGTTTTAATTAATCCAGAAACTAAAGAAGTTAAGTTAATTGACTTTAGTATTGCATCTCTGCTGCCACGGGAAACTCAAATTCTTATGAGTCCTAATGTGCTAGAAGGGACACTCGGTTATGTATCTCCAGAGCAAACTGGAAGGATGAATCGGGGGATTGACTACCGGACTGATTTTTATTCTTTGGGTGTAACTTTTTACGAGTTACTATCAGGGGAATTACCATTTCAATCGCAAGATCCGATGGAATTGGTACATTGTCATATTGCCAAGCTTCCACCAGTTTTAGGGGAGAGGGGAGAGGGGACAGGGAATAGGAAAGAGATTCCGCAAGTGTTGTCAGACATTGTGATGAAACTGATGGCGAAAAATGCCGAAGACCGCTATCAGAGTGCATTTGGGCTGAAATATGATTTAGAAAATTGTTTGGCTCAACTGAAGGAGACGGGGAAAATTGTCAGTTTTCCAATTGCTCAACGGGATGTGTGCGATCGCTTTATTATCCCAGAAAAACTCTATGGTCGTGAGCATGAAGTTGAAACTCTGCTAAAAGCCTTTGACCGTGTTACCAACAACCAAACTGAACTAATGCTGGTGGCTGGTTTTTCTGGTATTGGTAAAACTGCAATTGTTAATGAGGTTCACAAACCCATTGTCCGGCAAAGAGGCTACTTCATTAAAGGCAAATTTGACCAATTTAATCGTAATATCCCCTTCTTTGCTTTTGTCCAGGCGTTTCGAGACTTAATGGGACAATTACTAAGTGAAAGTGATGCCCATTTGTCAACTTGGAAAAATAAGATTTTACAAGCACTGGGTGAAAATGGGCAAGTCATTCTTGAGGTAATTCCAGAACTAGAACAAATTATTGGTCAACAACCATCTGCAACGCAACTGTCATCAAGTGCAGCACAGAATCGGTTTAATTTGTTATTACAAAGGTTTGTTAAAGTATTCACTACCAAAGAACATCCCCTAGTCATTTTTTTAGATGATATGCAGTGGGCAGATTCAGCATCAATGAAGTTGATCCAGTTACTAATGAATGAGTCCAAGGAAGGATATTTGTTATTAATTGGAGCTTATCGAGATAATGAAGTGTCTGCTGCTCATCCATTAATGTTGACATTAGATGAGATTGCTAAAGCTAATGCTACTATTAACAAAGTTACATTAGCTCCTCTGAGTGAAGCAAGTTTAAATCAACTGGTTGCTGATACCCTAAAATGTTCACTACAAAACACACAATCTTTAACACAGCTGGTATATCAAAAAACCAAGGGCAATCCATTTTTTAGTACACAGTTTTTCAAAGCTTTGCATGAAGACCAGCTAATTAAATTTGATTTAGAGACCGGAAGTTGGCAATGTGATATTGCCCAGTTAAAGGCGTTAGCTCTGACAGACGATGTGGTTGATTTTATGGTATTACAGTTGCGAAAATTGCCAGCATCAACACAGAATATTTTGAAACTAGCAGCTTGTATTGGTAATCAATTTGACTTAGCAACATTGGCGATTGTTTCTGAAAATTCCGAGACTGAAACCGCAACATCCCTCTGGAAAGCACTACAAGAGGGATTAATTCTGCCACAAAGTGAAGTTTACAAATTTTATGTCGGGCGAGAAACACAGGATTTAGTACACAGTTCGCTAACTGTAAACTATAAATTTTTACACGATCGCGTTCAACAAGCAGCTTATGCATTAATTCCAGAGGATAAAAAACAATCCATCCATCTGCAAATTGGTCAACTGCTATTAAGCAAAATACCTATTAAAAAGCAGGAAGAGAGAATTTTTGAGATTGTTAATCAGTTGAATATTGGTGTAAAGCTAATCACTAGACAGTCTGACAGAGATAAATTAGCACAGTTAAATTTGCTAGCTGGTCAAAAAGCCAAACTATCCACGGCTTATACTAATACGATCGAATATATTAATTGTGGTATTCAGCTATTGAGAACAGATAGCTGGCAACAACAGTATTCACTCACATTAGCATTATATGAAGAAGCTGCTTCAGCAGCCTATCTCATGGGTCAATTTGACCAGGTAGAAGAGTTTGTTAAGCAAGTGCAACACCATGCTAAAACTTTACTAGATCGGGTTAAATCGATTGAGATTCAAATCCAATCTTATTTAGCTCAGAGTCGTTTTGATGATTCAATTCGGACTGCGATCGCACTGCTAAATCTCTTAGGCGTAAAACTATCTCATCAAGCGAATCAAACGCAAAATTTATTAAGTTTAGCTAAAACCAAATTAAGATTTTTAGGTAAATCTCCTTTAAGTTTAATTGATTTAGCTGACATGACGGGGGACAAACAACTGGCAGCAATCCGAATTCTAGCTAGTACGAATTCAACGGCTTATATTGCTCGTCCAGATTTATTGCCACAAATAATTTTGAGCGAAGTCAATTTATCGATGCAGTACGGCAATGCTGCTGCATCTGCATTTGGCTATGCCTGGTATGGATTAATTGAGTGTGGCATTCTGGGAAATATTGAGACAGGTTATGAATTTGGTCAATTAGCATTGCAAGTCCTCGAAAAATTTCATAGTAAAGAATTAAAAGCTAGAACCTTCTTCATTGTTCAAACATTTATTAATCACTGGCATCAACCCCTTAAAGACACAATCGCACCGTTAACTGAAGCCTATCAAGTAGGTTTAGAAACAGGAGATATTGAATATGCAGCTTGGGCTAGCTATAGCTGTAGTTTTCATGGATACTTGATGGGACAGGAATTGGCTGAGTTAGAAAAACAGATGGGTGACTATGCTGAAGTCTACAGCCATTTTAAACAAGAAAAACCTCAGATATATATTAATTCATTTCGTCAAGCCATCTTGAATTTGTTGGGACAATCTACTAATCCTAATTACTTATCAGGTGATGTTTATGATGCACAAACTATTCGCCCTTTACAACAGCAAGCAGGCGATCGCACTGGATTGAGTTTTAGCTATGCCAATGAACTCATACTTTGCTACCTGTTTGAAAATTATACCGGAGCATCTGAAGCCGCAATTCATGCAATGACCTATTTAGATGGGGTAACATCGGCGGCAATTGTACCAATAGTTTATTTTTATGAGGCGCTAACCCAATTAATTCTCTATCCAACAGCAACAACTGCCCAGCAAAAACAGATTCTTAAAAAAGTAACTTCCCATCAGAAAAAGCTGAAAAAATGGGCGCATCATGCCCCAATGAATCATCAACACAAATTTTACTTAGTTGAAGCAGAACGGCATCGGATTTTGCAGCAAAAAAACAAAGCAATGGAACTGTACGATCGCGCCATAACTCTAGCTAAAGAAAACGGATATATCCAAGAAGAAGGCTTGAGCAATGAGTTGGCTGCCAAGTTATACCTCGACTGGGGCAAAGAAAAAATCGCCCAAGTTTATATGCAAGAAGCTTATTACTGCTACGCTCGTTGGGGTGCTAAAGCCAAAACCGAAGACTTAGAAAAACGCTATCCCCAACTCCTGGTTCCCATCTTACAAGAGCAGCTTAATCCCTTGCAACTGAGATCAACCATCGATACATCATCATTTCCACATCAAACCATCCACACAAATCTTTCTAGTAGCAGTATTTCTGAAGCCCTCGATTTGGCTACCATTCTTAAAGCCTCACAAGCTCTCTCCAGTGAAATTAAATTAGAGCAATTACTCACTATTTTCTTGCAAGTGATAATGGAAAATGCTGGGGCACAAAAAGCTGCCCTACTTGTACTCCAACAGGAGAACTTAACAGTTGAAGCCGTAGCCACCATCAATGAAGGAGTCACTCTACTATCTGTACCATTATCAATCAGCGAAGGCATTCCGATTACACTAGTAAACTTTGTCAAACACAGCTTAAAAACCGTTGTGCTGGATGATGCAACAGCAAAAACTGATTTTATCGCCGATCCATATTTCATTCAGCAACAACCTAAGAGTGTGTTGTGTACGCCGATATTAAACCAGGGTAAAATCATTGGGCTGGTGTATCTAGAAAATCCGCTGACAATTGGTGTATTTACGAGCGATCGCACTGAAGTCATCCAACTGCTATGCTCCCAAGCCGCCATATCTCTAGAAAATGCCCGTCTTTATCAAGAATCTCAGAATTATGCCGATCAACTAAAGCGATCGCTGCAAGAACTTGAGCATACCCAACTACAAATGGTGCAAAACGAAAAAATGGCAACCTTGGGCAATTTAGTTGCAGGGGTGGCACATGAAATTAATAATCCCATAGGATTTCTCGAAGGCAGTCTCAATAATGCCGAAGAGTATACTCAAGACTTACTTGCCCATATTCAATTGCTTAAACAACATCATCCCACTCCAGCGATCGCAGTCATTGAGCATGGCGAAAAAATTGACCTAGAATTTCTGATTGAAGACTTACCAAAGCTAGTAAGTTCGATGAAGGTGGCTTCGGAACGGATTAAAGACATTAGTACCAGTCTTCGCACCTTTTCCAGAGCCGATACAGCCGAAAAAGTTGCTTGTAATCTCCATGAAGGGATTGAGAGTACCCTGTTGATTTTGAAGTATCGCCTCAAAGCTAACGAAAAACGTCCAGCGATCGAAGTCATCACCGAATATGGAAAATTACCACCTGTTAAGTGCTTTTTGGGACAACTAAATCAAGTGTTTATGAACATCCTCGCTAATGGCATTGATGCCTTAGATACATCCATTAGCGGGCTTTCTTTTGCTCAAGCCCAAGCAAATCATCAGCAAATACTGATTCACACCGAAGTATCCAGTGACGAGCGCACGGTAACAATTTACATCAAAGATAACGGTCAAGGGATGTCAGAGGAGGTTAGAGCCAGGATCTTCGACCACCTGTTTACAACTAAAGAGGTTGGGAAAGGAACAGGATTAGGATTAGCGATCGCTCGTCAAATCGTTGAGGAAACCCATAACGGGCGGTTGAGTTGCAATTCTGTGCTTGGCGAAGGAACAGAATTTGTCATAGAGATTCCAGTGTCTTAATAGCTACTAGTACCGCAAGGCGTAATTCGTAATTCGTAATTCGTAATTAATTGTTTGCAAAGGTTTCAGACATTTAAAATGGGTGGCTGATTTACGCCAAACTGTACTAGTGCGATTTCAAAAAATACAGAGATAAAAACGAGGGGAAAAGGGGAAAGGAATAAACAATTCACCCACAAAGGGCGAGGTTTTTATCTTTTCCCCTTACCCTTTTCCCAGCCCAGATAACAGATGAAGAGTGCTTATCCGAACCGTATTGAGAGCTACCTTATTCACAATACAGGTCGATGCATTAGCTTTTCTAATCGTGTGCGCCTGATTTTGCCTCCTTTACATTACTTTAGAGACAGTCTCTAAAAACTTAGCTTAATTCTTCTAGTAGAGGAGAGAGCTAATTAAAAATGCGTATACTGCAATTACCAAGCAATAGTTTGATAAGCCCCTAGTTAAAGACCGACTAGGAGCTTTTTTTATTGATTATCTATCTCAATTGGATCATATTGAAAAAACTTAGTAGTAATTAAACTATTCCTTATGGATATTAATAATTAATTCTGATGGTAGATTGAGTCAGAGATGAAGATTGTTAATATGTATTTGTCGGTCAAAAACGTTTACCAAAATTAACAACAATGAATATTCTTGCTTGGATTGTTTTAGGTCTAATTGCTGGTGCGATCGCAAAAGCTATATATCCTGGTCATCAAGGCGGTGGAATTCTAGGAACAATTGTGTTAGGAATTATTGGTGCTTTTGTGGGTGGTAGTTTAGGTGTATTCTTCAGTACGGGAACCTTAGCTCTAGCAGCTCCTAGTCTTAGCATTCCAGGCATTGCGGTAGCAGTTCTTGGTGCAATTGTCGCAGTTTTCTTGTGGAATTTACTAACCAACCGCAGTGCTGTATAAAAGTAAAATTGCGGTAAATCAATGAGAAAGATTTCGCAAATTCATTTAACTATTTTTAACTGTGAATTAAATTAAAAAAATAGCGTCTCCGTAATTACAGGTAGGCGTTATTTTTTTGATCGCAATAAAATAATCAAAATTAGCGCTAGCTAATAGGCTACTACAGTTCAGATAAGACCTAAACACTTGTAGAGACGGCGATTTATCGTGTATTCAATACCCACTAATAGGCTATGTTACAGCTTAGAGAGTGTTTAAAAGTCAGTAAAGCCTTCATTTTCAGCACAGATATTGCTAAAAATTCGACAGGTAGGAAGATTAGCGATCGCTAAGTGTCGATTTTTCTGTTTTCCTTGGCAATTGCTTATTTTTCCCAATCCCTAAAAAACTGACCAATATTACAACGCCCTGAAATATTGCTGTTTTTAATGGGAAAACTAACTTTAGTAAAGTGCAGTCTACTACACGACTAAAGAAGGTATATATGAGCGCGGTTAAAATTCAAGCTACTGATTATCCTATCTCTAAAGTATTTAGCAATGATTTTGTCTTCACCATTCCTCTATATCAGCGTCCCTATGCGTGGACAACCGAACAAGCTGGAGAACTGCTTGAAGATTTAATTACTGCTTTGGGAGACAGTGACGATAAAATTGATGAGATAAACCCATATTTCTTAGGAAATATTGTACTCATAAAAGGAGATAAACGAGATGCCCAAGTTGTAGATGGTCAACAGCGTTTGACTACACTTACTATACTGCTAGCGGCTTTACGGACATGCGTTTCTAAAGAACACATACATATATTAACAAGATATCTTTACGAAAAAGATGATTTTGATCCTGATGATAACGTTTACCGTTTGAATTTGCGTGAGCGAGATGCACAGTTTTTTAAAGAATATATTCAGGATGAAGATGGAATTGAGAAACTTAAAAATTTACATAGTGCCAAACTATCAGATAGTCGTAAAAATATAAAAGAAAATACATTATTATTTGTAAGGCGCTTACAGCTATTTACTAATAATCAGCTTCTACGCCTAACTCAATTCATAATTAAACGATGTTTTTTAGTAGTAGTTTCTACTCCAGATATTGACTCTGCATATAGAATATTTTCCGTAATTAATAATCGAGGAATGGATTTGTCTCATGCTGATATCTTGAAAGCTGAAATTATCGGTAAGATTCCTCTTGAACAACAGGATAAATATACTACAAAATGGGAAGAGCTAGAAGAAAAACTGGGACGTGATATATTCAAAAGCTTATTCTCTCACATCAGAATGATTAACGTCAAATCTAAGCCCCGTGAAAGTATACTTAAGGAATTCTTAAATGATATTAAACCAATCCATAATCCTCAGCAGTTAATTGATAAAATACTGATTCCTTTCGGTGAGGCTTTTTATGACATTAATAATCAAGCTTATCACAGTGATATTTTAGCTGAAAAAGTAAACCAATTTTTTAGATGGTTACAGCTTATTGATAATTCTGACTGGATACCTCCAGCTATGTTGTACCTTGCTCGGAATTACAGCAATCCTGAATTGTTAGTGAGGTTTTTCACAGATTTAGATCGCCTTGCTTCAGGTTTAATGATTCAACGGGCTAATATTAATGAACGCATAGAACGTTACAGCAAGTTGTTGTATGCTATCGAGATTGGAGAAGATTTGTACGCATCTCATTCACCGCTGCAATTGAAAATGGAAGAAAAGCAATATATTCTCAAAATACTGAATGATGACCTTTATTTAATGAAGAAAATTCGACTTTATGTTTTAATTCGCTTAGATACTGCATTGTCGGAAGGAAAAGCTTCGTATCACTTCCATAACATTACTATTGAGCATGTGCTTCCGCAAAATCCCATTTCTAATAGTGTGTGGGAAAATTGGTTTGTCACTCAGGAAGAACGTGATCAATATGTTAATCGTATAGGAAATTTAGTTTTGCTCTCTTCCTATAAAAATAGTCAAGCCCAGAACTATGATTTTGAACTGAAAAAGCAGAAGTATTTCACGACGAAAACAGGTGTTTCAAATTTTGCGCTAACTACACAAGTGCTGATGGAAAAGGAATGGACACCTGAAGTTATCAATAAACGGCAAGAACAACTAATTGATCGACTAAAACAAATTTGGCGTTTACAGTAGTAAATTACAGGTGCGTAGACCGATAGCGCAAAACCGAAGAGACTCTGTTTTCGAGCTTGTTGTTAGACATCGCATCCAAAATTATACAGCAATCTGGAAAGTGATATCTTCTCTGCCAGACGTTATGCGTAGCTTGCTTCCTCGTAGGGGTATGATGGGCTGCGCCTACGCATATTAACTCTAATATCTAATATTAAGTAGTATTTTTTTTACAAAATAATTTAGTAGTAAATTTATTTTTGATTTTCACTAAGTATAAATACGCTATAACCTACAGGTTTCATAAAATTTTCAATAAGTTGGACTGGTCGCTGCACACAAACCGACGATGTTTAGTTAAGCTGTAAGCGCTATGATTAAAGTTTATTGAACGTCTTATGCACTGGTTGTTATCTGGGCCGTTGAGTATAGAAGAATTGACGGTTAACATTGCAGGGTTGCCTGCATCGTTACAAGGTAAGAAGTTGGTGCAGTTGTCAGATTTTCACTACGATGGTTTGCGGCTGTCGGAAGATATGCTAGAAAAAGCGATCGCAGTTACTAACGAAGCTGAACCAGATTTGATTCTATTAACTGGTGACTACGTAACTGACGATCCGACGCCGATTCACCAACTCGTACTTCGACTCAAACATCTGCAAAGTCGCAGTGGTATCTATGCTGTTCTTGGCAATCATGATATACATTACAAACACGCAAAAACAGAAGTTACACAGGCGTTAACTAGTATTGGAATTCACGTCCTTTGGAATGAAATTGCCTATCCACTAGGAAAAGAATTGCCACTCGTTGGACTTGCGGATAGTTGGTCACAGGAATTTCACCCCGCACCAGTTATGAACCAGCTAAACCCCGACACACCCTGCATCGTTTTATCGCACAACCCCGATACTGCGGAGATATTACAAGCATGGCGAGTCGATTTACAATTATCCGGTCATACTCACGGTGGTCAAATCGTGATTCCCGGAATTGGCCCTGTGGCGTTGTTTTACGAGAAACTTGTAGAAAAAATACCCAAAAAAGTGCGACGTCGATTCCCATTTTTGGAAGTAAATGTTTCTGTAGTCAGCCATTGGGAATGGGCACAGGGTTTTCATCAGCTAGGAAAAAATCAGTTATATGTCAATCGTGGTTTGGGAACTTACCTCCCAGGACGCTTATTTTGCCGCCCAGAAGTTACTATAATCACCCTACAAGGTGAGTAAGCTAATTCAAAATTCAATATAAAAGAATGCAATTACAGCAGGTATTCTGGCTAATGAGTACCTGGCATACATAAATGAAATCAATGAATTAATTGTATCTACAGTAGATGACATAAATTATTGCATTTTATCAAGTTACATTTTGATTTTTGGTAAGCTGTAAGCGCTGGTATGAGGAGTCTCGGTTGCCTTATGCATTGGTTGTTTACGGGACATTTAAGAGTAGATAAAATAACGGTTAAGATTGCACAACTTCCTGCATCTTTACAAGGTACAACGTTAGTGCAGTTGTCAGATTTTCACTACGATGGTTTGCGGCTATCGGAAGATATGCTTGAAGAAGCGATCGCAGTTACTAACGAAGCTGAACCAGATTTAATTCTATTAACTGGTGATTACGTAACTGACGATCCCATGCCAATTCACCAACTGGTGCTTCGATTAAAACATTTGCAGAGTCGCTGTGGTATTTACGCCGTACTTGGAAACCACGATATCTATTACAGCCACTCCAAAGCAGAAGTTACACAGGCTTTAACTAGCATTGGGGTGCATGTGCTTTGGAATGAAATCGCCTATCCATTAGGAAAAGAATTACCGCTTGTGGGACTAGCTGATTATTGGTCACGGGAATTTTACCCCGCACCAATCATGAATCAACTAGATTCTGTTATACCCCGTATTGTTTTATCCCATAACCCAGATACAGCCAAGATATTGCAACAATGGCGCGTAGATTTGCAACTATCTGGTCATACTCACGGTGGTCACATCGTAATTCCGGGCATTGGCCCCCTAGTACTTTATTACAAAAAGCTACTCAAACAAATTCCTAAAAAATTGCGGCGTTGGGTAACATTTTTTCTGGGAGACTGCTCGAAAGTAGTGCGATATTGGGAGTGGGCGCAAGGGTTTCACAAGATAGAAGAAAATCAACTATATGTCAACCGTGGTTTAGGAACTTATAAACCAGGACGTTTATTTTGTCCGCCAGAAGTAACTGTAATTACCTTAATTAGTCATTAACAATTCTGAACTTTTTAATAACTCAAAGCAGAAACCGCCAGAAGCTACGATGGATAGGTATCAGCAGCTTGGGGCGGTTTCTTGAAGATTGGAGAATTCAGAAATAACTAACTCAACTAAGGTGGACAGCATTCGCGATCGCTCTACTCAGAATTGCACATCCTTACATTTCAACTAGGTAGGCATTTTCTGGCTGTGCGTTCTAAAACCTCCAAAACAACTCATTGAACTCAAGGCAAAAACACATTCAATGGATGCCACAACCATAAAGAGCGATCGCAAGAACATTAGAGCAGGAGGCACAGGCTCTAACTTGAAAGTTTTTGTTTAACTTTTAACCTGTTTGTACCTTGCTCTTAATCTAGCATCGTGTTTGTTTAGCTACAAGACACGTTTACTAAACTTTAACAGCATTAATTTATCGCAATAATTCAAAAATATTGCTTAAAAACTGCCCACTTGTTGCGTATTGGCGTGAATACCAACATTATCAAGTGGGCTGAAAGTTCAGAAGCCGTTATTGAGCAGAACCGCCTCCGCCTGTAGTAGCATCACCTGCGGTAGAAGAACCGCTATTAGATGCAGGTGGAGTAGTTTTAGAGGTATCACTTGTCGTGTCTGGAGCGACATTCTTGGGAGAAGTATCGCTCTGCGAAGTCGGAGTGTTATTAGATGGACTCGTGGTCTGGCTCTGTGTCGCATTGGGAGTTGGCTGAGTTACAGAAGGTGCTTTTTCTGCCGCAGGCTGCTGGGGTGGAATGGTAATGTTAATATCCGGTTGGCGAGGTGCAGACGGAGGTGTAGCCTGCTGTTGTGGAACAGGAATAGGAACAGGTACTTCTCTAATTGTTTCGATTATCGTCGTTTGTGGTTGAGGAGATGCACTGGGGGTTGCACTACTATTACTCGGTACAGGAACCACGACTGGTACAGTCTTGTCAACGGCTGCGTTATTCTGCTGGTTGAAGTACCAAACTCCACCTATAACCAAACCAAGCAGGGAAGTAATGATAATACCCAACACTAAACCACCACTAACATTGTTTTCATCACGCTGGGCTAAATCTGCTTGCTGATTGCTACGCTCAGTATTTCTACCTTGTACGTAACCGTTACTGAAAGAGTTTGGATTAACTGTGCTGTTCTTTACGGTTTCAGTGGTTTGCGTCAAGTCAGTGTGAGTATTACCATTAGCATCAGTGTAAGATTCTTGCTTAAATTCACTGTTTTGGCTTTCGCGTTCATTGGGAATAGGCATAGCTATTGATTTCACTCCTCGATATCATGTTGACAAACTAAAGTTTTGTAAAAACAAGAGGTTTTACTCAATTGAAAAATATATGTTGCTGATAAATGTTGGGTTTTATTTGCTACGCGACTGTTGGTGATTCTCAGGATAACCTCTGAGATCAGCAAGTGGCTCTATCTGTAGGAAGTTAATACTTAATCAAGAGAAAGAGTGTCCCAAAGATGGATGTTATTAAGGTGTCACCTGATGGGTAAAACCTTATCTCCAACGCCGATTTAGCCTCAGTAAACTTTTTATCCTCTGACAAAATCTTTCTACCAGAGGTCTAGGCTTTGATACATATCTAGGTGAGCGCGATCTACGTGTACTCCCCGGATTTCTTAACTCTTGTTCTATTTGAGCAGCTTTATTTAAATCTGAAGCGGCTCTATATTCGTATCCCAATTGTGAGCAAACTAGTCCACGATATTTATACGCGTCAACGTAGTGAGGATTGAGACGAATTGCGTGGGTAAAATCTGCGATCGCATCCTCATATCTTCCTTCTGTAGCATTCTCTACTCCTAAAGTATAGAAAGTTTCTGCATCCCAACGATTGACAGATATTTTTGTGGGATTTTTAGGCGAAGATGAAGATGGATTTTCAGAAATGGGAGGCTCAGATGGACTTTCAGATTTGAGCTTATTGTAAGCTGCGTTGATTGATTTGATTTTTTCCTCAGCTTCCTGTTTTTGCTTTTGATCAACAAAGCGATCGGGATGCCAAATTTTCACCAGTTTACGGTAAGTTCGCTTCACCTGTGCTTGAGATGCACCGGGTTCCAGCCCCAGAATTTCATAAGCATGATTGATATCGAGGTCATCGCGCATACTGAAAAAATCGGCAACTATATAGATATATGTTAACTATTCCCCTAAATCTTCTTCAATCAACCCAAACGCCTCATTCTGGTTATCACTGGGATGGAAGTAGTCGCCGCTTCTTTGAAGGCTGGTATTACCGCGTCACGTTACCGGAAATTGGACAAACATTCGCCTTTATGTACTCCATTGAAGACCCCATTGGCGGTAAACCTCACAGTGGTGGTGCAGCCCAAATACTAGGGCCAGATGATGAGTATCTATGCCGTACTTTTCCTGATGTCAACAAATTTTGGGGTAGTCGGGATGTCCTGGGTTTAGGTCATTGGGGTAAAACCAATTTGCAAGTTTCTCCCCTATACCTCCTTCCAGCAGAGTTTAAGCATCATGTACAAGAAGGCTATCAAGCTACAGCCACCTTGAACCAGGGAATAATTTGCGATCGCGCCACCAATAATTATTGCCGTTGGGAGTATGAAATTCAACCAATATACGGTTGGGGAAATCAAAATAGCATTCAGCAATCAACCGCTGGCTGGCTGTCGTTCTTGCAGGTTTTTGAACCCGGATGGCAAATTTTGATGGCTCACGGTTTAGCCAGTGGAAAGATTGACTGGAATGGCAAAATCTACGAATTCACCAACGCCCCAGCTTACGGAGAGAAAAATTGGGGTGGTGCTTTTCCTCAAAAATGGTTTTGGATAAATTGTAATTTCTTTGAAGGCGAACCCGACTTAGCATTAACTGCTGGCGGTGGGCGGCGGGGCGTGCTGTGGTGGATGGAATCTGTAGCGATGATTGGACTGCACTATCAAGGCAAGTTTTATGAATTCGTTCCCTGGAATTCAAAAGTAGAGTGGGAAATTCAGCCTTGGGGTAGATGGCAAATGAAAGCTAGTAACTCTCATTACGAAATTGAATTGACAGGAACCACCAATCTATCTGGTACACCTCTACGTGCGCCCACAGCAGAAGGTTTAAGATACTGTTGCCGAGACACTATGCAAGGAAAGCTAAATTTAGAGTTACGAGAACTAAATGGAAGAAAATCTCAAATAATCCTCAAAGCAGAAAGTCTTCTTTGTGGTTTAGAAGTAGGCGGCGGCTCTTGGGATAATTGTTGGCAGTCTGACTAAAACTACTGCTATAATTATATATGCTTCGCAGTTGGGGTTGTAGCTCAGTTGGATAGAGCGGACGCCTCCTAAGCGTCAGGTCGTGCGTTCAAGTCGCACCAGTCCCGTTTATTCAGGCAATTAACATATAACAATTCATCGGGGCACAGCCTTGCTTGTGCACCTGCTATTAGTCTCTATTCTATGCAATCGAGAAGAACTAGATAAAGTGGTTACAACCCTTTGATGAATCGTCCGATACAGGTTAGGATAATCCATCAATTAGAGGTAAAACTTTAAGCACGCTTAATCGCGCTGCGACAAAAAAATCGACCAAATTTATTATATTTGGGCAGATTTTTTGGAAGTTTGCTAATCTACTATCAATTGTTTTTTCTTCTAGACAGAGAAAATTTTGGACTGAGTAAATTAAGTTATTGAGCCTTGAATAAGCTACTCTTTACAGGTAAATCTTTTCGTTTTATGGCTTTTGTCCTACCGCTATTCGTGTGGTGGGGATACAAAGAAGTACAAAACCAATTTGTACAGCCGCAAGCAGTTATAGTGTTGGGTGGTTCAACGAGACGTTTAGAGAGAGAGAAGTTTACAGCAAAGTTTGTTAGTGAGCATCCAAATATACCGATTTGGATTACTGGCGGTAGTCCACCTACATTCACCCAACGAGTGTTTACCAAAGCTGGTATTGATCCCAAACGTTTACACTTGGATTATGAAGCAGTAGATACAGTTACTAATTTTACTACGTTGGTGGATGATTTGCAAGCTCGTGGCATCAAGAGCGTTTACTTAATTACTTCAGACTTCCACATGCGTCGGGCTTGTGTCATCGGCGAAATTATTTTGGGTAGTCGGGGTATTTATTTAAAACCAGTGCCAGTTCCTTCAGAAAACCCCCCTGAATCTATCGAAAAATCTATTCGTGATGGAGCTAGAGCAATAATTTGGTTAGCAACTGGTTACACTGGTGTCGATGCTGCGAAAAAGAAACGGTAAATAAATTTGGGATTTTGGAAATGAAAATTTTCAAATTCAAAAATTTTATCGAGATGAAATAAGACAAACTATTCCAAGTTGGTGGCATTTATGGGAATTTGCATGATCTTGACCTAAGTCAATACAGGCAAATTAAGAGAACTAATGCCAATAATCTTGACATCAACTCAGTAAGAACAGACACATCAAAGTATAATTTTTGAAAAACTAGCGCAACACTAACCTTCAAACAACACAGCAGCCTGGACTGTTCGGAGTAGTCTAGTATAGTTCGGGGAAAAAAACGCCCCAAGTTCTCCCACAATTTGATACCCTAGCTTAAACAGATTTGAGAAAATTTAAAGCGTGGAAATTCAACTTGGGCGGGGAAAAACAGCTCGCAGAGCTTACGGAATAGATGAAATTGCTCTAGCCCCCGGTAACAGAACACTAGACCCTAGTTTGGCGGATACTAAGTGGCGTATTGGCAATATTGAGCGAGAAATCCCGATAATTGCCAGTGCAATGGATGGCGTAGTAGATGTTCGTATGGCTGTACGTTTGTCACAGTTAGGAGCATTAGGTGTCCTCAATTTAGAGGGGATTCAAACTCGCTATGCTGACCCAGAGCCAATATTAGATCGGATTGCCTCTGTGGGGAAAGATGATTTTGTTGCCTTAATGCAAGAACTCTATGCCGAACCAATAAAGCCGGAATTAATTGAACAACGTATTCAGGAAATTAAACAACAAGGTGGGATTGCGGCGGTAAGTGCAACTCCAGCCGGTGCAAGTAAATACGGTGAGGCGGTGGCAAAAGCTGGGGCAGATTTATTTTTTGTGCAGGCTACGGTAGTTTCTACTGCACATCTGTCACCAGAGTCTTTGGTACCACTTGATTTAGCAGAATTTTGCCGTTCCATGCCTATCCCAGTGGTGTTGGGAAATTGTGTGACTTATGAAGTCACTTTGAATTTGTTGAAAGCTGGAGCAGCTGGAGTACTGGTGGGAATTGGGCCTGGTGCCGCTTGTACGTCCCGTGGCGTATTGGGTGTGGGTGTGCCACAAGCGACTGCGATCGCAGATTGTGCAGCAGCACGAGATGATTACTACAAGGAAACCGGCAACTATATCCCCATTATTGCTGATGGCGGTTTAATCACCGGTGGCGACATTTGCAAATGCATCGCCTGCGGTGCCGATGGTGTGATGATTGGTTCCCCCTTTGCCAGAGCCGAAGAAGCCCCAGGAAGAGGTTATCATTGGGGTATGGCGACTCCCAGTCCAGTCTTACCCCGTGGCACCCGGATTCGCGTTGCCACAACCGGTAGCTTAGAGCAAATACTCATTGGCCCAGCCGGACTAGATGATGGCACTCACAATCTTTTAGGAGCCTTAAAGACGAGTATGGGCACTTTGGGAGCTAAAAATATTAAAGAAATGCAACAAGTGGAAGTTGTGATTGCGCCTTCCCTATTAACTGAGGGTAAAGTTTACCAAAAAGCTCAACAATTAGGTATGGGGAAATAAAGGGAATAGGGAATAGGGAGTAGGGAATAGGAGATGGGGAGAAATAGCCCCATACCCAATGCCCACTCCCCACCTTTGCAGGGTAGGTATTTAAGAAAGGTTATAGATAGTTCACTACTATACTGGTTGTTAAGTTTTTGGGTGGAGGATGAAAAGCGTTTAGCACAACCCGCTGATTTACAATTTGAAGTTGCGGATAGTGGCTGATACTCCATACACTCTTGGTAGCCAGTGTGTTTAAAGAGAATTTTTTTAGGAAATTATAACATTGGCAATTTGGATGCTATATTAGTAAGTCTAGTAGTGTGTGTACATAATTAATAGTATTTTTGGAATTGACTGTGGCGAATACAAAGTCTGCTCTCAAGCGTGCCGAAATCGCAGAACGTAACCGACTGCGTAACAAAGCTTACAAATCAGCAGTCAAGACGCTGATGAAGAAATACTTTAATGCTGTAGCTGCCTGTACAGCTAATCCTACCCCAGAATTAAAACAAGAAGCACAGGTTAGGTTATCCGAGGCTTACGCCAAAATCGATAAAGCAATCAAACGGGGTGTCCTTCACCCCAACAATGGGGCAAGGAAAAAGTCAAGATTGGCTCACAGACTAAAACCCCTCACACAAACAGCTGAGTAGTCATTGGTCATTTGTCCTTTGTCATTGGTCACAAAACAAAAACAGAAGTCTGAGCGCCGACTGTCAACGATAGCGTAGCTTTAGCGAGTCCCCTTACCCTTAATGGGAAGCAAGCTATTTGCAGCGTTCCGTCGGTATCGTCTGCTTCCATCATGCCCAACAGGGTACAAGACTCCGGAAACAAATGACGAAGGACAAACAACAAAGGACAAAAGATGCAACTGATAGACACACACGTACATCTCAACTTTGATAGTTTCCAGCCGGATTTAGCAACAGTGCGATCGCGGTGGCAAGAAGCAGGTGTAGTGCGTTTAGTACATTCCTGTGTTCACCCAGAGGAGTTTTCCAGTATTCAATCCATAGCCCAAGAGTTTCCCGAAATCAGCTTTGCTGTTGGATTACATCCTTTAGATGCTGATAAGTGGAATAGCGAGACAGCCGAGAAAATCAAAACTTTAGCTAGTTCTGACTCGAATGTAGTGGCCATTGGGGAAATGGGACTGGATTTTTACAAAGCTGATAACTACGAGCAACAGTACATGGTGTTCGAGTCACAGTTGGCGATCGCATCTGAACTCAACTTACCAGTGATTATTCACTGCCGCGATGCTGCTGTGGCAACCAGAGAAGTGTTGCAAAAATGGCGAAAACTCAAAGGAGAAAGAGTGCGGGGTGTCATGCATTGTTGGGGAGGAACACCAGAAGAAACTCAGTGGTTTCTGGATTTGGGCTTTTACATCAGCTTTAGCGGAACGGTAACGTTCAAAAACGCCAAAGCGATCCAATCCTCAGCTGCGATGGTGAATAGCGATCGCCTACTGATTGAAACAGACTGTCCTTTCCTATCCCCAGTTCCGAAACGGGGTGAGAGACGCAACGAACCTGCTTACGTGCTTTATGTAGCCGAGCAAGTAGCTAAACTGCGTCAGGAAACGGTAGAGGCGATCGCCCATCAAACCACCCAAAATGCCTGTGAATTATTTGGTTTGTCAATATCAGGTGTGCCCTAGTATATTTTGTTAAGTTGTGCTAAAAAAAATATAACTCTAGGGGGACAAAAATATGCTAATATTATTCCCTCAAAAACATTTTGCTTGCGCCATAATGATAAAGGAAGGAACCTAAAAATTTTCGTCTGAATTTTCCGTG
The DNA here is from genome assembly GCF_048836525.1 of Nostoc sp. CALU 546. NCBI lineage: Bacteria > Bacillati > Cyanobacteriota > Cyanophyceae > Nostocales > Nostocaceae > Nostoc > Nostoc sp. CALU 546. The sequence goes on along the minus strand of NZ_JAWJTF010000018.1, from coordinate 47,100 downwards.
CTGTTATGGCTTGGCCATCCTCCCAATCTCTACAAGCGGATGCTCTCCACACATGACTAACCGTGCCAATCCAAATTGAGCTAGACTTTTGCACAACATCGGCTTGGTGTGTATTGAACCTATTGAAAATCGTTAAACAAAATTGCCTTGTGAGTACAATTCAGCAAAATAAAGTGATTCTGATTCAAAACCGACAAGGTACGGATCATCCCCTCAGTCTTAGGATATCTAGGATATCACTGAGAGTATAAACAGCGGGGTGGACTTAAGACACACCGGATGGAGCTGCGTCAGCAAATTAACGCGCTTTTTGGAGGGGAAGTGAGGAAAGTAGATCAAACTCAGGAATATCTCAGCATATTCTTTTTGAAATGGGGATTGGGGATGAGGCGTGGGGTGCAGAGTGGAAAGACTTTCAGCAACTTCTTTCCTGCTCCTCTGCTCCCACATTTCCTATTTAAGAGCGATTACTCCGTTGTCAAAATGCTCATTCCAGCCAGCTTTAATCGCTGCGTTTGTCCACACCTGTAAACAACAAGTGTGTAATAAAAAGTTCCCAAACAGCTAAGGACACTGGCTAGCAGTGGGAAGCGTTAAAGAGCAGTGTCCAAGGGAAAAGTTAACCAGGTTGACAAAGGTAGAGGCATGACTAAAGAAACATATATGGAACCCGCCTTTCTATTGCCCGACTTGATTGAAATCCAGCGGTCAAGCTTTCGCTGGTTTTTGGAAGAAGGGCTGATAGAAGAACTTAACTCCTTTAGTCCTATTACAGATTATACGGGCAAATTAGAACTGCACTTTTTAGGTCATAACTACAAACTCAAAGAACCAAAGTACAGCGTTGAAGAAGCCAAACGGCGGGATAGCACCTATGCCGTACAAATGTATGTTCCCACACGGTTGATTAATAAGGAAACCGGGGAAATCAAAGAGCAAGAGGTATTCATTGGTGATTTGCCCTTGATGACCGATCGCGGGACGTTTATTATTAACGGAGCCGAGCGGGTAATTGTCAATCAAATAGTGCGATCGCCAGGGGTTTATTACAAATCAGAAATCGACAAAAACGGGCGACGTACTTATTCAGCTAGCTTAATTCCTAACCGGGGAGCATGGCTGAAATTTGAAACAGACCGTAACGATTTAGTTTGGGTACGCATCGACAAAACCCGCAAACTATCAGCGCAGGTACTTCTAAAAGCTTTAGGGTTATCAGACAACGAAATATTCGATGCCTTACGCCACCCCGAATATTTCCAAAAAACCATCGAAAAAGAAGGGCAGTTTTCTGAAGAAGAAGCCCTGATGGAGTTATATCGGAAACTGCGTCCTGGTGAACCACCCACAGTATTAGGTGGACAACAACTTCTAGATTCTCGTTTCTTTGACCCAAAACGTTATGACCTTGGTCGCGTCGGACGGTACAAGCTCAACAAGAAATTGCGCCTTTCTGTTCCCGACACGATGCGCGTGTTGACTGCTGGCGATATCTTGGCAGCCGTAGATTACCTGATCAATCTAGAATATGACATCGGTAATATCGATGACATTGACCACTTAGGCAACCGTCGGGTGAGAAGCGTCGGGGAATTGCTGCAAAACCAAGTGCGGGTCGGTTTAAACCGCTTAGAGAGAATCATTCGGGAACGGATGACTGTATCCGATGCTGAAGTCCTAACTCCTGCTTCCTTGGTGAACCCTAAACCATTGGTAGCAGCAATTAAAGAATTCTTTGGTTCCAGCCAATTAAGTCAGTTCATGGATCAAACCAATCCTCTCGCAGAACTGACCCACAAACGCCGTCTGAGCGCCCTTGGTCCTGGTGGTTTAACTCGTGAACGCGCCGGTTTTGCGGTGCGGGATATTCACCCTAGTCACTATGGACGTATTTGCCCCATTGAGACACCAGAAGGCCCCAACGCCGGATTGATTGGCTCCTTAGCAACCCATGCGCGGGTTAACCTGTACGGCTTCCTAGAAACACCATTTAGACCTGTAGAAAATGGGCGAGTCAGATTTGATCTGCCTCCAGCCTACATGACAGCCGATGAAGAAGACGATCTGCGGGTTGCTCCGGGAGATATTCCTGTAGATGAAACCGGGCACATTATTGGGCCATTAGTGCCAGTCCGTTATCGTCAAGAATTTTCTACCACAACACCAGAGCAGGTGGACTACGTAGCAGTATCTCCTGTACAGATTGTATCGGTAGCAACCAGCATGATTCCCTTCTTGGAGCATGATGACGCTAACCGAGCGCTGATGGGATCGAACATGCAACGGCAAGCAGTACCCCTGCTCAAACCAGAGCGACCGCTGGTGGGTACTGGTTTGGAAGCGCAAGGAGCAAGAGACTCTGGGATGGTAATTGTATCGCGTACTGATGGCGATGTCACTTATGTGGATGCCACAGAAATTCGCGTCCGCCCCAAACCTAACACCTCCGAGATTAGATATACCCTTTCCAAGTACCAACGCTCAAACCAAGACACCTGTTTAAATCAGAAACCTCTCGTCCGCATTGGTGAGCGAGTTGTTGCTGGTCAGGTATTGGCTGATGGTTCCTCCACCGAAGGCGGTGAATTGGCACTGGGACAAAATATCGTGGTTGCCTATATGCCTTGGGAAGGCTACAACTACGAAGATGCGATTTTAATCTCTGAAAGACTGGTACAAGATGATGTCTACACCTCAATTCACATTGAAAAATATGAAATTGAAGCTAGACAGACCAAACTGGGGCCAGAAGAAATCACCAGAGAAATTCCCAACGTCGGGGAAGATGCCTTACGTCAGTTGGATGAACAGGGAATCATTCGCATTGGGGCATGGGTAGAAGCTGGAGATATCTTAGTAGGAAAAGTCACACCAAAAGGTGAATCTGACCAACCGCCAGAAGAAAAATTGTTGCGGGCCATTTTCGGTGAAAAAGCACGGGATGTGCGGGACAATTCCCTGCGAGTACCAAACGGTGAAAAAGGTCGCGTAGTTGATGTGCGCTTGTTTACTCGTGAACAAGGCGATGAACTGCCACCAGGAGCCAATATGGTAGTCCGGGTGTATGTTGCTCAAAAACGCAAAATCCAAGTTGGCGACAAAATGGCAGGACGCCACGGTAATAAAGGGATTATTTCTCGGATATTACCGGCGGAAGATATGCCTTATTTGCCCGATGGTTCACCAGTGGACATTGTACTTAACCCCTTGGGCGTACCCAGTCGGATGAACGTCGGACAAGTATTTGAGTGCCTGTTGGGTTGGGCTGGTCAAACCTTGGGAGTCCGATTTAAGATTACTCCCTTTGATGAAATGTACGGTGAAGAGACATCCCGCCGAATCGTGCATGGCAAATTGCAAGAAGCACGGGACGAAACAGGGAAAGACTGGGTATATAACCCAGATAACCCAGGCAAAATCATGGTGTATGACGGGCGAACAGGTGAACCCTTTGACCGAGCAATTACCATCGGTGTGGCTTACATGCTGAAACTGGTGCATTTGGTAGATGATAAGATCCACGCCCGTTCCACAGGCCCATACTCACTGGTGACTCAGCAACCCTTGGGTGGTAAAGCACAACAAGGTGGTCAGCGGTTTGGAGAAATGGAAGTGTGGGCATTGGAAGCCTTTGGTGCGGCTTACACCTTACAGGAATTGCTCACAGTTAAATCTGACGATATGCAAGGACGGAATGAAGCGTTAAATGCGATCGTTAAAGGTAAGGCAATTCCTCGTCCTGGAACTCCAGAATCCTTTAAAGTGCTAATGCGTGAGTTGCAATCATTGGGGTTAGATATTGCTGTACACAAGGTAGAAACCCAAACGGACGGCAGTTCCCTAGATGTGGAAGTCGATTTGATGGCAGACCAATCAGCCCGTCGCACACCTCCTCGACCAACTTACGAATCTCTTTCCCGCGAATCGCTGGAAGACGACGAATAATTCGTAATTGATAATTCGTAATTCGTAATTGAAGAATTAATTACGAATTACGAATTAAAAATTGTTAATTACGAATTAGAAATTGTTAATTACGAATTACGAATTACGAATTACGAATTAAGTATGAGACCTGCCCAAACTAATCAGTTTGACTACGTAAAAATCGGCTTGGCTTCCCCTGAACGCATTCGCCAGTGGGGCGAGAGAACATTGCCCAATGGTCAAGTAGTCGGTGAAGTTACCAAGCCAGAAACAATTAACTACCGAACTCTCAAGCCAGAGATGGATGGCTTGTTTTGTGAGCGCATCTTTGGCCCAGCGAAAGATTGGGAATGTCATTGTGGCAAGTATAAGAGAGTTCGGCACAGAGGTATTGTTTGTGAGCGCTGTGGTGTAGAAGTCACCGAGTCACGGGTGCGTCGTCACCGCATGGGCTATATTAAACTCGCCGCACCAGTAGCTCACGTTTGGTATCTCAAGGGTATTCCTAGCTATATTTCCATCCTGTTGGATATGCCCTTGCGGGATGTCGAGCAGATTGTCTATTTCAACTCTTATGTTGTCCTGAGTCCAGGTAATGCCGAAACTTTAACTTACAAACAACTACTGAGTGAAGACCAGTGGTTGGAAATAGAAGACCAAATTTATAGCGAAGATTCTGTGCTGCAAGGCGTAGAGGTAGGTATTGGGGCTGAAGCGCTGTTGCGTTTGCTTGCCGATATCAATTTGGAACAAGAAGCCGAAAGCCTACGCGAAGAAATTGGCAACGCCAAGGGACAAAAGAGAGCCAAGCTAATTAAGCGACTACGGGTGATTGACAACTTCATCGCTACTGGTTCTAAACCAGAGTGGATGGTAATGGCAGTTATTCCCGTAATTCCGCCCGACTTGCGGCCAATGGTGCAACTAGATGGCGGACGGTTTGCTACTAGCGATTTGAATGATTTGTATCGGCGGGTAATTAACCGGAACAATCGTTTGGCACGCTTGCAAGAAATTTTGGCACCAGAGATTATTGTGCGGAACGAAAAGCGGATGCTGCAAGAAGCAGTGGACGCTTTGATTGACAATGGTCGTCGGGGACGCACTGTGGTAGGGGCAAATAACCGACCCCTGAAATCTTTGTCCGACATTATTGAGGGTAAGCAAGGACGTTTCCGACAAAACTTGTTAGGTAAACGAGTTGACTACTCTGGACGTTCGGTAATTGTGGTCGGGCCAAAGCTGAAAATTCACCAGTGCGGTTTGCCTAGAGAAATGGCGATTGAACTATTTCAACCATTTGTGATTAACCGCCTGATTCGTAGCGGTATGGTGAATAACATCAAAGCTGCGAAAAAGCTGATATCCCGCAATGATCCCAGTGTTTGGGATGTGTTGGAAGAGGTGATTGAAGGACACCCTGTAATGCTAAACCGGGCACCAACTTTGCACCGTTTGGGTATTCAGTCTTTTGAACCAATTTTGGTAGAAGGTAGAGCGATTCAATTGCATCCTCTAGTTTGTCCGGCGTTTAACGCCGACTTTGACGGCGACCAAATGGCGGTACACGTCCCTCTATCGTTAGAAAGTCAGGCTGAAGCGCGGTTGTTGATGTTGGCTTCTAACAATATTTTGTCACCAGCCACAGGTAAACCCATCATCACGCCCAGTCAAGATATGGTGTTGGGAGCCTATTATTTAACAGCAGAAAATCCTGGTGCAACTAAAGGGGCAGGAAATTACTATTCCTCGTTGGAGGACGTAATTATGGCTTTCCAGCAAGATCAAATTGACTTGCACACCTATATTTACGTAAGGTTTGACGGTGAAATAGAATCAGACCAACCCGATACAGAACCGGTGAAAGTGACGGAAAACGAGGATGGTACTCGCACATTACTCTATAAGTTCCGTCGAGTCAGACAAGACGCTAAAGGCAATGTACTTTCACAGTATATATACACAACTCCTGGACGCGTTATTTACAACAATGCCATTCAGGAAGCGCTAGCAAGTTAGAGAATAGGGCATGGGGCATAGTGCATAGGGAACAATTACCAATGCCCAATGCCCAATGCCCAATGCCCAATGCCCAATGACTCAGGACTAATGATTAATGACTAACGAAAAAATGATTTTTCGCAATCGCGTAGTTAACAAAAGTCAACTGCAAAAATTAATTTCTTGGGCCTTTACGAATTATGGTACAGCGCGAACCGCAGTGATGGCGGACAAATTGAAAGATTTGGGATTTCGCTACGCTACCAAAGCCGGGGTTTCCATCAGTGTAGATGACTTGATGATACCACCAACTAAGCGATTGCTCTTAGAAGCAGCCGAGGAAGAAATTCGCGCTACTGAAACCCGTTATCAACGGGGAGAAATCACTGAAGTAGAACGCTTCCAAAAGGTAATCGATACTTGGAACGGTACTAGTGAAGCCTTGAAAGATGAAGTCGTCGTTCACTTCAAGAAGACTAATCCCCTGAACTCCGTATATATGATGGCATTTTCCGGGGCACGGGGTAACATCTCTCAAGTGCGGCAATTGGTGGGGATGCGGGGACTGATGGCAGATCCTCAAGGGGAAATTATCGATTTGCCGATCAAAACCAACTTCCGTGAAGGACTGACTGTAACGGAATATATTATTTCGTCTTACGGTGCCAGAAAAGGATTGGTGGATACTGCCTTGCGGACGGCTGACTCCGGTTATCTGACTCGCCGTTTGGTGGACGTATCCCAGGATGTGATTATTCGGGAATTTGACTGCGGCACCACTAGAGGTCTTAGCATTCGACCAATGACAGAAGGTGCCAAAACCCTGATTCCTCTGGCGACCCGCTTGATGGGACGAGTAATTGGCGAAGATGTGGTGCATCCGGTCACAAAAGAAGTGATTGCCGCCCGCAATTCCCCAATTTCTGAGGATTTGGCGAAGAAAATTGAAGAATCTGGGGTGGGAGAAGTTGTGGTGCGATCGCCACTAACTTGTGAAGCCGCACGTTCTGTCTGTCAACACTGCTACGGCTGGAGTTTGGCACACGCCAAGATGGTAGATTTGGGCGAAGCTGTGGGGATTATTGCCGCCCAAAGTATCGGCGAACCTGGTACTCAATTAACCATGCGGACATTCCACACAGGTGGGGTGTTCACTGGGGAAGTGGCGCAACAAGTTCGTTCTAAAATTGATGGGACTGTTAAGCTTCCCCGCAAACTGAAGACCAGAACGTATCGTACCCGCCACGGGGAAGATGCCCTCTATGTTGAAGCTAATGGCATCATGCTTTTGGAACCAACAAAAGTAGGTGATGTTACCCCAGATAACCAAGAGGTTCATCTTACCCAAGGTTCAACATTATATGTATTTGATGGAAATAAGGTAAAACAAGGTCAGTTATTGGCAGAGGTTGCCCTTGGTGGACGCACAACTCGGACTAATACAGAAAAAGCCGTTAAAGATGTTGCCTCCGACTTAGCTGGGGAAGTCCAATTTGCCGAAGTAGTTCCAGAACAAAAAACTGACCGTCAAGGTAATACCACAACCACAGCCGCACGCGGTGGCTTGATTTGGATTTTGTCTGGAGAAGTTTACAACTTGCCGCCTGGTGCAGAATTGGTGGTGAAAAATGGTGATGCGATCGCTTCTAATGGAGTTTTAGCAGAAACTAAATTAACTAGTTTGCACGGCGGTGTGGTGCGCTTGCCCGAAGCTACTCCAGGTAAGAGTACCAGAGAAATTGAGATTATCACCGCTTCTGTAGTCCTAGACCAGGCAACGGTGACAGTCCAAAGTTCCCAAGGTCGCAATAACTACTTAGTCTCCACTGGCAACAACCAAGTATTTAACCTCCGAGCTACACCGGGCACAAAAGTGCAAAATGGTCAAGTAGTAGCTGAGTTAATTGATGACCGCTATCGCACAACCACTGGTGGATTCCTGAAATTCGCGGGTGTTGAAGTCCAGAAAAAAGGTAAAGCCAAGCTGGGTTATGAAGTTGTGCAGGGTGGTACTCTGTTGTGGATTCCCGAAGAAAGCCACGAAGTTAATAAAGATATCTCCTTGCTGTTGGTGGAAGATGGTCAGTTTGTAGAAGCTGGCACTGAGGTAGTAAAAGATATCTTCTGTCAAAACAGCGGTGTGGTAGAAGTCACCCAGAAAAACGACATCCTGCGGGAAGTGGTGGTGAAGCCAGGGGAACTGCTGATGGTGGACGATCCAGAATCAGTTATCGGGCGAGATAACACCTTCATCCAACCAGGTGAGGAATTCCAAGGCAATGTTGCTACGGAATTGCGTTATATCCAGTATGTAGAAACACCAGAAGGGCCCGCCCTGTTGAGTCGTCCAGTAGTTGAGTTTGCCGTACCGGATAATCCAGATGTGCCATCAACCACATCGGTAAGTCAAGAAACCGGGCGATCGATTCAGTTGCGAGCTGTGCAAAGACTACCTTACAAAGATTCAGAACGCGTCAAATCTGTTGAAGGTGTGGAACTGCTGCGAACCCAGCTTGTGCTGGAAATTGAGCAAGAAGGGGAACAAGACCACAATGCCTCACCTTTAGCAGCAGATATTGAATTGGTACAGGATACTGAAGACCCAGAAGTTCAACGTTTACAACTGGTAATTTTGGAATCCTTGGTAATTCGTCGAGACATTACCGCCGATGCTACTCAAGGTAGCACCCAGACAACACTTGAGGTACATGATGGGTTGACCATTGCCCCCGGTTCTGTGGTCGCACGTACCCAAATTTTGTGTAAAGAAGGTGGAGAAGTGCGGGGCGTTAAAAAAGGAACCGAAAACGTGCGTCGCTGTTTGGTGTTGCGCGACGCTGACAGGCTTCCCATTAATACTAGTACTCAGCCCAAGGTGAAAGTGGGTGACTTGCTAGTAGAAGGTACAGAAGTTGCTCCTGGAGTTTTTGCCCCAGAATCAGGGCAAGTAGTGGATATCAAGAGTGCCGCTGCTGCATCTGGTGGAGAGTCAGCTTTGAGTACTAAAAACTACGTTATTACTACCCGCATCGGTCGCCCTTATCGAGTCAGCCCTGGTGCTGTGTTGCAGATAGAAGACGGCGATTTAGTGCAACGGGGTGATAACTTGGTGTTGCTGGTGTTTGAACGCGCCAAAACCGGAGATATCATTCAAGGTTTGCCCCGGATTGAGGAACTACTTGAAGCTCGGAAACCGAAAGAAGCGTGCATTTTATGCCGACGGGGAGGAGAAGTTAAGGTAGTTTACGGTGATGGTGATGAAGCGATCGCCATCAAGGTCGTAGAATCAAATGGCGTGGTCACAGATTATCCTCTGGGCCCAGGACAAAATTTAATTGTCCCCGATGGATCTTATGTTTTGGCCGGACAACCCTTGACTGATGGCCCATCCAATCCCCACGAAATTTTGGAAATCTTCTTTAGCCTGGGTTCCGAAGACGGAATCTATGCTTGTGCCAGCATTGCCTTGCAGAAGGTACAGACTTTCTTGGTGAATGAAGTGCAAATGGTGTATCAGTCTCAAGGGATTGATATTTCCGATAAGCACATTGAAGTGATTGTTCGCCAGATGACCAACAAAGTGCGGATTGATGATGGTGGTGACACCACCATGCTTCCCGGCGAATTGGTGGAACTGCGCCAAGTTGAGCAAGTGAACGAAGCGATGGCAATTACAGGCGGTGCGCGGGCACAGTATACCCCAGTATTATTGGGGATCACCAAAGCATCCTTGAACACCGACAGCTTTATTTCCGCCGCATCCTTCCAAGAGACAACACGGGTACTTACCGAAGCAGCTATTGAAGGCAAATCTGATTGGCTACGCGGATTAAAGGAAAACGTGATTATCGGGCGATTGATTCCGGCTGGTACTGGTTACAATACCTATGAAGAACCAGGAGCGATCGATGATTATGCTGCTGAGATTAGCAGTAGTGTCTTAGATGAAGTTGATGATCCCTTGGATATGGTCTTAGATGACCGCACAGCTCGCACCTATAATTTAGATTCTCCGACTCTTGGGGAATCGGGTTTTGGCAGCAGACGTGCAGAAAGGTCAGTTCTAGATGACGAAGATGAATTAATCGCCGATGAAGTAGCAGACGACGACGATTACGAGGAAGAAGAGGAAGACGACGAAGATGATTTCGACGATGAATAGAGACTTGAAATTTCGTGTCTCTATTAAAAGGTAAAAGGTAATATCAAGTTTAGTACGTGGTTTATGACTGTCTTAACAGTAATAAACCACGTTTCATTAGGAGTCTGCTCGATTACTCGTAAAAAAACTATCTCATACCATTTCACAAAAATCTTGATACATATAGATTTTTTGTAGGGGTAAAGCACATTGCTCATTGGTGTC
>NZ_JAWJTF010000018.1:0-36776 GCF_048836525.1 Nostoc sp. CALU 546 | reverse complement strand
GGGTTATGAAGCCCGCAGCGAAGCTATTTCTAGCTTAAGTTGACACCAATGAGCAGTGCTAAACCCTTACCCACGTATTTGTATCATTATTAAAGTGAAATGGTATCACTCCTTGACAAGGCCAGCAATCAATACTATTAAACTTATCTAAAGCTTGTAACTATTTAATAACACGAACTTTCAAAAAGCCAGTAATTCCATGCACAATCGCGAAAGGTTGGTTGATTTAAGACGCACTCATTTCCAGAAACGCTTACCTCTAAATCAGCAAGTTATTAACTTAGCAGGAAATATAGATACCCATGCTTTCTTAAGAAACCCAGCCTCTCACAACATTTTTCTTTATCTGACCGACTACGTAAAAGTTTTTTCTGAGCATTGGTTTAAGACAAGCTCAAATAAAATACGCGTTCTGGATTGGGGGTGTGGTAAAGGGCATATTTCTTTTCTAATGCGTGAAATGGATGTCCAAATAACCAGTTGTGATGTGCGCGGTACTGGTACTGGTGACTCAGCTTTTGGTCAGACTACACCCATTATAGAGAAAGCATCCCTAACGGTTGTTCCCCTAGAACATCCTTATTTACTTCCCTTCAGCGATGCAAGCTTTGATGTCGTCTTAAGTTTTGGAGTCCTTGAACACGTTCCCAATGATCTTGCTTCTCTCGGCGAGATTCATCGAGTGTTAAAACCAGAAGGTCTTTTCTTTTGTTTTTTCCTTCCCTACTACTTTTCTTGGACTCAGCGTTTAGCTCATTTGCGGGGAGACTTTTATCACGACCGCTTGTATTCCAAAAAGATGGTGAAAGACCTCCTCAAGCAAACCAACTTTGAACTGCTTGACCTTTGGCATCGGCAACTTCTACCTAAAAATAGTGTTTCATACGCCAACTACCACGTTTTTGAATCTGTAGACCAATGGCTGAGTGAAAACACGCCCTTTAAATATCTTGGAACTAACATTGAATTTGTTGCTTTTAAAAGTTAGGCTGCTTGTTTCGTGAGCATGAATCTAGCTATTGCTAGATACTGTAATTCTCTCAAACGCTATAATCTACATCTGTTGCACTGAGAGATTAACTTGTGGATGTCATATTAGAACGATCGCACCAATTAAAACAAGCCTTAGTTGATTTTGTCCTTGATGCTGAAGGCGAACTGGCACAAGCACTAGAAACTTATGCAGCAGCACAGTTGCGCCGTGGAAGTGGGGATAATACACAGCAGGACTTAACCATCGATAGCTTTCTGACAGCCGGGAAAGTCGGTGATAAGTCACCATTAGAGTTGTTTATCGAAAGCCATCCAGATTTAGAAGAAAGCGATCGCAACCTGATCAACAGTTGGCATCATAGTTTTATTGGCTTATTTGCCATAACTAATATTCTACCTGATGGCTTTGAATTGACGAACTGGTTGACAGATAAATGCTACATCGTCAAGCCAAACAATACTCAAACATTACAGGCAATATCTCGGTTGAAAGTCGGAGAAATCTTGCTCACTCGCATTTCTCCCGTTACCGATAGCTACTGGATGTTATCTGGCCCCTACACAATAATGGGTAAGTTAGGTAAACCAAAACTTGCTGTAGCAATTGGTAATTTCAAAGAAAACTATAAAAGTAATCTTTACAGCGATGCTCCAGACTTGCTAGAAGAAGCTTGGCAGTCAGTAGAACAATATCATCAGCAGTTTGTGGACTTTTTTGGTACTGATGAAATCACACTATCTGGATACCATTTGAATAAAAAAATAGCGGAATTCCAAGAAGTAATTACTGAAAAAACCTTTGCAGCCGCAGGAATTGATACTTCTAAATCTCTGGCGGAAGTGGCAGAAGCAGCTGGCATTGGCGATGAGGAAATAAAAGCCGCAGCACAAGAGTTCGGCGCTGATTCCAACGTCGTCTCTGAGATGTTTAACAGCAAAAGCAGCAAGAGCAAAATGGTGATGCCAAAGGTTGATTTACCTGCTGAACTCAAGAAAGCAGAACAGGTAACGGCTCTTTCTCATCCCCGTTGGGGACAAATGTTTTTACCAACATATAGTAAGATACAAGCAATCTTATCGGCAGACGACTGGCAAAGTGTTCAAGGGGCGGAAAAACTAGTTCGCTACTACCTAGAAGATAAAAGTATTAATGCCTTTATTTGGCATCGATTAGCACAACAGTATCCAACTCAATTAGAAAATGTGTTGCAAACATTTTTGCAACGTCCAGAGTTTAGGCTTGAAAGTGACTTGGATACACTTTTGCAAGAATTCCACAAACCTCTTGAGCCAGAGTTGCCAGACATTGCCAGTGTACCCATACATTTGCATAACTTATTTCAGGAAGCTTTAGGAGAAGTTAACAAATCGAAGCCCAAGGGTAAGGGGCAACAAAAGCCAGCAAAGGGTTTTCAACGAGAATAACAAATATATCCAACATCTCACTCTACCCACTTAGGGTTATATGGTTTCCAAGGTAGAGCCTTTTGTTGGAGCGTACAGCTAGCTGTACGCTCCAAGAGCCTATTGGGTAAAATCAGTCTCAAAAATGAGATGAAAACGGGATAGTTAGATTTAAACATCGGTAGATAGCAAGTGAGCAATCTCACCTACGATTTCTTCTGGACTCTCAAGCTTGACTAGAAATCGATCAAAACCAGCATTTAAAGCTTTATAGCTTGAGACTTCCCGTGTATAAGAAGTGATAGCGATCGCAGGTAACTGTCTTAGGGATGGGCAAGAATGCACTCGAATTTGCTCAATTAACCAATTTCCATCATGATCGGGTAACTTCACATTGCACAGCAGAATATCGGGATGAAGCGATTCGACCAAAACAAGGGCTTCTTCTGCATCTGTTAAAGCCATCACCTCTGCACCTGCTGCTTCCAAAATGAAGGTAAGTAAATCTGCAATATCTGGCTCATCTTCTACCAGTAAAATCGTGGTTCCAATAAGGTGCTGGAGCGAATTTAACTCAGTTTCTTGGTTAATTTTTTGATCGGTTGTCATGCCGTCCCTTTATTGCGTGCTATGGTCTGCTATTTATATTGCAACCCATAGAGCGGAATAAGTATTCATCCTAAATACACAAACTTGGGGTGAAAAGCTTTATCAATTATGATGTGATGAAGCAGTTTAAGACTTAACTGCCTAACTAAATGGTTTAGCGTCCTTTTGCTCAAAGATTTCCACAGAATCGCCACGTCGAACCATGCGTTTTCCCAGATGTGGAAAATCAGCAATTTCCACATCAAGATTTTCTCCTCCCATTAAATAAACTAAGTTTTCGTCCCCTGTATTCCTGAGATGGTGGGCTACTGAAGGAGTTGGGAATGCCATAAAGTCCCCTGGGAAAACCTCAAATTCTTCCCCGTCGATTTCTGCGATTGCTTGCCCCGATAGAATATAAATCCATTCTTCCTCGCAGTGGTGGGAATGGTAAACAAAAGATTCTTTCCCCGCAGGAATTACAGCAAAGTTAACTCCAGTACGCTTTAGCCCAACCGTGCGTCCCATGTATGTCCCCGATATTTCCGAGTTTGGATTCCAAGGGTGAGAGAAGGTCTGCATACTGTCAGCAATTTCTTTAGCACGCAAAATCAAAGATTTTTTGTTTGTCATATTTACTAACTTTATATATTAGTAAACATTGTAAGACGTTGTCCTAAATGGGTGCTTTATAACAGATGTGCCTTTAAGCCGCGCCAAGTTGGTAAATAGTAGAGCTTTGTGAATCGCTGACTAATATTTTTTGGTAATAGGTAATTGGAGAAAAGCTATTACCCATTACCTATGACTCATTATCGAGGTTCAGTCTGAGTTGAGACTGTTAATACTTGCGGTGGCGTAGCATCCGGTGGATAGAGAAAGTCTACTTCTACCAAAGAGCGATCGCCTGGTTTCATATTTAATAAAACTAACGGTTCCCCTGGTTGACCCCTCTTTTGCACTAAATGCACAAACTGAGTTTGTGGCTGATTTTGGTCATTTCTATAACGTACCCGCACTGTCCCTCGGAAGAATACTTGACGAGCTGGTGCACTAAAAAAGCGTAACCCTGGTTTGACTAACTGATCCTCCTTCAGTGGTGTTTGTATGGATACACTCACAGTTTGAGGACTTTGAGTATTGTTGTATAGCGGCAACTTGAGATTATATTGAATTCCATAGTTGCCATGAGCGCGATATGCGGTGTCAGGATAGCGCACCAGCATAGTAGCACTTTGAATTTGACCAGTTCCTAAGGTTCCGCCATGTAGGCTACTCAGAGCGTAAGAAAACGCTTGGCCAGGCTGGGGAATAGTTAGATACCTGGCTTTAGGATTATCTACTAATAACGCTCTCCATCTTGAACCAGCAGCCACTCCAGCAACACGCCCATAAATTCTTGGCTTACCCGTTTCTTCTAAGGGAGTGGGGATTTTATCGCGTGGCCCGGACACATCACTATTATTGAGTAAATTTTGCCACTCTTCTAAAGTAGGCGATCGCTCACTGCCATCAGGATTCTCCCGTGCAAACATGGCTAGACTAGCTGCATAGACAGTGCCATTACTTTGCAGTCGCATGAACGTAGACCGACCATTTAAGGGTGGTGTCAATCCCTGCACAGGAATTGGTAAATTTAGTAACATCTGACTTTGCCCAGATGGAATCTCAATTTGGGCAGGGAAAATCTCTTGTCGTTTTCCCCTAAGTACATCAGACATAACGCGATCGCCCGGCCCGGCAAAAATTTTACCTAAAAGATTTTGGCTAAAGGATGGTAATTGAATAAATGGTGCATCCGGTTGACTCAAATAACTCGCCGCTTGCCAAATATTTACCTTCACCGGTTCCGAACTAGGGTTATGCAAAATTATCCCTAGATAAAGAGAACGCAAATTCTCTGCTGGTTCAGCTTTAGCAACATGATGAGCAAAAATATCAAATCTTCCTCGAAAGGGAAAATTCAGATGTGCCGTTGGTACTTTTTTGCCATCTGGTGGAAAAGTCGAGAGTAAAATTCCTTCTTTCAAAACCAATTCTGGACTATTGCTATTAAAGGTTGGCACTGTATCCAATTGACCTGGTAAAGGACGTACTTCTTGTGGTTGCACGACTTCTTCAGGTGGTGGTGTAGCAGGAGTTGATTGGGCAACTGGGAAAATTAGTAACAATGGCAACATATACTTAGATATTTCTTTCACCATACAGACATTAACAACTTGATGAAAGTGCCAGATTGTTAACAATTAATACGAAATCGGCAAGAATCCCCATCAAATTTTCTGGATTGAGAATTGGAACGTGAACAAATATACAACGTGCCGTGAGTTGATTTTGGCTTAAGTAGTCCAACACTGAATAGTAAAGACCCTCGCAAACAAATTTCCCACAGTCGTGGCTAATGTCAATTGCTACTGCTCCCGCCACTAATTTTTCTAAATCAACTTCTGTCTGCAAAACAATTTCTTTCCAGCTAGCAACTGCTTCCACACTTAATTTTGTACGGCTTGCTGCCTGGCCACAACAGATGATGTAATCAGGTTGGATTGCATTGATTTTTTCCATTACCTGAGTGCTGGCAAGTTGCACATCTACGGGTAACTGGCGTAAAAAAGTTAAGTCATGCTGTATCAGATCCAGTTTGGTAACTTCAAGTAATAAATCATCAGAAGAATTTGACAGTTGATCCTTTAGCCAAATATCAAAAGAAGTTAATAGAATTCTTTTCTTCATAACAAATATTATTTAGAATAGAAAAACCCTCCATAATAAATTTACAAGGAGCAGGTAAATGCCAGTAATTGCGGTCGTAGATTACGAGATGGGAAATTTGCACTCAGTCTGCAAAGGCTTGGAAAAAGCTGGGGCAACTCCTAAAGTTACTTATTCTTCAAAGGAATTAGAGCAAGCAGATGCTATAGTCCTACCGGGAGTGGGAGCATTTGATCCAGCAGTGCAACACCTGCGATCGCGTGGTTTAGAACAACCCATTAAAGAAGCGATCGCATCTGGAAAACCTTTTTTGGGAATTTGTTTAGGATTGCAAATTCTCTTTGAATCAAGTGCCGAAGGTACTCAACCAGGACTGGGAATTATCAAAGGAAAAGTACGGCGGTTTCGTCCAGAACCAGACATCACTATTCCTCACATGGGTTGGAATCAATTGGAAGTGACTCAACCAAAAAGTATTTTGTGGGAGCATTTACCATCAGATCCTTGGGTGTATTTTGTCCATTCCTACTATGTTGACCCAATAGACCCGCTAATCCGTGCAGCAACCATCACTCACGGTACTCAAACCATCACAGCTGCGATCGCCCATGAAAACCTGATGGCAGTCCAATTTCACCCCGAAAAATCCTCTAATATCGGATTGCAAATCCTGTCTAATTTCGTTGCTCAAGTCCGCGAAAAAATTCCTGCCTAATATTCTTTTTGTCATTTGTCCTTTGTCTAAAACTAATGACCAATAACCAATGACTAATGACCAATGACTAATAACCAATGAGCCTGAGAATTTACGGTAATCGGCAGCTAAAAACTTTACCAGGGAAAGAAACTAGACCCACTAGTGCGCGGGTAAGAGAGGCAGTCTTTAATATTTGGCAAGGAGAAATTGCAGGTTGTCGCTGGCTAGATTTGTGCGCCGGTAGTGGTTCAATGGGCGCAGAGGCTTTGTGTAGAGGAGCCAGCTTAGTATTGGGAATTGAACAATCGAGCCGAGCCTGTGCCACCATCCAACAAAATTGGCAGCAGGTAGCTAATGCCGACCAGGAATTTCGGGTATCACGGGGAGATATTACCCAGCAGTTAAAGACTTTATCAGGCAAGCAATTTGACAGAATCTACTTTGATCCACCTTATGCCAGTGGATTGTACCAGCCAGTATTAGAAGCGATCGCTCACCATCAACTTTTAGCTCCTAACGGTGAAATCGCAGTTGAACACGCCTCACAAGGTTGGACACCGCCAGAGATTCCCCTTTGGGAAATTTGCCGCCAGAAAGTTTACGGCAACACATCACTGACTTTCTACAAAATTGTGGAATGAGAGGAGAGGGAGAATATCAGAGAGCAAGGGGAGATGAGGCAGCAGAGGAAGCAAGTAAACAATTATTATTCCCCCTCGTCTTCCTCATCCTCATCATCTCCCCTACTCAAAACTCAGCACGGGCTAAACGCCCCGCTTCCGCTAACAAAACTCAGCACTCCCTCATCCCCCCAACTGATTGGGGCGCTTGTATTGCTTATATGCAGCGTAAAAAAGTCCGGCGAGAGTGACGAAAACTAGACCAAGGACAATACCTGATAGCAGGGGTTCAACCACTGTAAATCTCCTCTTTGTAATTATTAAATATTCGTTCCTGTTTTTGATTTTACCAAATTTGGTATGAATCCTGCGCCCTACAGCCTTTTTGGAGGGTGACTGCCCACAAGAAAATAGTCTTCTGTGCTTGCAGACACAATCAAGAACTTTTAAGCTATGTGTAGGAAATGAAAACTTTTCGGCACACCTAGACTTTCATCGCAAACCTTTTGGATAACCAGATTACCAAACCTGAAATTTTGATTCAGCGGATCGTTTTATTGACGCTGTCCATACTGCTAGCAGTCCCTTTGGGCTTTTTTGGTGTTCAGTTGGTTCAAGCCTCCGATCCTTATGTCAAGAGTGTTCTATCCTTAACAGGAAACCCAATTCAAGGACACGCGATCTTTCAAATTAATTGTGCTGGTTGTCATGGCTTAGAAGCAGATGGGCGAGTGGGGCCCAGTTTGCAAGCCGTTTCAAAGCACAAGTCTCGGTACGGGCTGATTCACCAAGTAATCAGTGGCGAAACACCGCCAATGCCGAAATTCCAACCTAGTGCCCAAGAAATGGCGGATCTTTTGAACTATTTAGAGTCTTTGTAGACCTAAGAATTTTTGGTTGTAGGATACATCAATCCCTGATGTTAACAGACCTCTAGATGCTCGATAGCGTCTTGTAGAGAAGCTTTAGCGACTTAGGAGCGTCGCCCTTGGCACATCACGCTACTTGTACTTGAAGAAATTCCAAACGCTCTGGTGCGAGATGCCGCGCGTAGCTTCCTTCTAGGAGTACACAGTTATCTCAAAGCACCATAGTTCAGTCTGATAACTTTGTCTTCTGAGTTGTAGTGGAGAGAACTGTCATTAGTCATTTGTCTTGTGTCCTTGTCTTCACATCTGGTTGTATTTGCGTAGAATCTTTGATAAAAACTCATATAACCTGTATATTTTTAAGTATGTTAACAAGTAACTATTTAATTATTGGGAAAGTAAGTTAGCATACCTAACTCGGTAAAATTAAGGCAAAAGCTCCTAAAAAATGGGCTACGGTATAGCTTTTTGAACAGACTAGTACCGCACGGCGTAAATAAGCCACCCATCTTAAACGTCTGAAACTCTTGCAAACAATTAATTACGAATTACGAATTCCGAATTCCGCCTTGCGGTACTAGATATTCTTGAGATGCCCGAAAGCTAATGACTGAAGCGATCCAAATCGGTAATCGTACAATCACAGCGAGTGAACTGGTTTCCTTACTGGCAAGTTACCAAATGCTGCCACAGTTGCAGCGGGAATTGATCATTGATGAGGCAATAGAGCAAAACTCAAGCTCGGACAAGGTAGCAATAGAGTGTACACCTGAAGAAGTAGCCCAAGCTAAACAGAAGTTTTATGCTGAAAAACAGTTTAAAAATGAAGAAGACATCCAGGCTTGGATGGCATATCAAGGGCTGACTCCCGATCAACTAGAAGTTATTACCACTCGTAAGCTAAAAATTGAAAAATTCAAGCAAGCTACTTGGGGTAATAAACTGGAATCTTACTTTTTTCAGTCCAAAGCAAAACTGGACAAAGTAATTTATTCCCTACTGCGAACTCAGGATGTGGGAATTGCCCAAGAACTCTACTTCCGGATTCAGGCAAAAGAAAACTCTTTTGCTGACTTGGCGCGGGAATACTCACTTGGCCCAGAAGCCCAAACTGGCGGCTTGGTAGGCCCGATTGAACTGAATGCCCTACATCCGGTAATGGTGCAAATGCTGTCTAGCAGTCAACCAGGTCAAATATTGCCCCCTACCCGCATCGCTGAATGGTTTGTGATTTTGCGGTTGGAAAAATTTATTCCAGCACAATTGGATGAATTTATGAAAGTGCGCTTGCTGAATGAACTTTTTGAAACTTGGCTACAAGAACAGCAAAAGCAAATTATGTCTGCACCACAAGGGAAAGGAGAGATAGGAGAACAGGGAGAGGGCGATAAACCTTTAACCTAAGCATGGAAGATGACTCTCATGCTTGGCTTCAAAACCGAAGTAGCGATCGCAGATTTTTATAAAAATGTAACTTTTGAATCGCTTTCTAGTCAACTCATAGCAAAGTGCTGAGTTCTGAGTAAAACCCTGTTGTTTCAATATTTTGAGCAATCAACACTGTCCTAACCTGTGTGACTACGGATATAGCTAAATAAAGAAGCTTGAGTGAAGCGAGCAATCACATTTGACTATCACTCACTTATACTCCTACTTCTGATAATAGAGCTTCCATAGCTTCCCAAGAGAGTCCTTGTTGAATATAACGGGGTGTTTCAGGATTATAAGGACTGGCTACTCGATCAATGTTGAGGATGTTTGCCCCATCTGGTAGAACTGGTACATCTGCATCAAATGCAGTAGGGCGCATCAAAGAACTGGAAAAGCCTTTGAAAACAGCAATTGTATCTTGCTCACCAACAATTTCCACCGTTACAAGTAAGACTTCTTGAGGGCGTTTAGCGGTGTATTGTTCTAATCGCTTGCCAATAGAATTCATTTTTTGAGGTAGGAGTAGGAGTAAGGCTGACAGAGACGGTTACTGTAGTGTGGCCGAGCGTCCCTGCTTGCCCAGCTTAATTAGAACAAAATAGCTTAGGTAAAGCACATAAATTACTAAACTAACTATGCCAAGAAAACCTAAGAACTCAGCTTTACTATTAGCATGGAAATATTCTTTGAATAACAACGGAGCCTCGAACCAAACGCTACAATAGGCAGTCTTCAGTACATTGGCAGAAAAAGCACAAACCAAAAAAGGGATAGAAGCTAGTGTACCCAAAATACAATAAACAGTTGTAGCCCAGCGCCAAGAGGTAAAAATAAATTTCAAAGAGCCACTGGTTTGATACTCAATTTCATCATTGAGATCCACCCAGAACCAGAGCGAAATTGGGATCAAAATCCGAGCCATTAATCCAGAGATAAAACCAACTGGATACTGGGCAATCATTAAGTAAATCGTGATTGCCACCAGGCTTGATACTCGCCAGTATATAGTCAATAAGCGTTGTATGCCTTCTGCTTTTTGCACAAATGCCCAAATTAGAAGAATTAGCGGAATAATTACCAGGAATAATACTGCCAGTCGGTAATCAATCCAGACGAAAGGGCGAAACCAAATGTTATAGTCCATAGTTTTTCTCAAACAATAGATAAAAGGAATTCAGACATCAGGAGTCAGGCTTAATCAAGTGGCTTTTTATACCATTACCTGATTGTAGAGCGCTTAATAAATTAGGGGTATGAAACCCTGTTATTCAGGAGTCAGGCGGACTCCAATTCATGCTGAATTCTGACTCTTTAATTCAGCATGAATTCTTCTTGATAATAGTTTAATCAAAGCATAAAGCTCAGTAGTTAACCCCAATACTGTACTAATTAGTTATGATTCCCATAGTCATTTACGATTTCACAAAATTTATCCGAAGTAAGTAGGCGAGAAAAATTTAATGTATACGAAGAAATATAAATTAGCCGTAGGTGTGTTATTCCATAGGCTAAAACACTTTAAATTGTTGACGTTGCGTTGCTCTGTGCGACAACACATCCTACATTAAAATTCCTTAATATAGCTGTAAATATTAGCACCGACTTACTTACAAACGAGTTTATCGGGGCGTACATTTGTACGTCTCTACAGGCAATTCATTTGTTGTTTCATTTTGAGAAAATATATTACAAGCTAAATTAAGGAATTTTTTATCAAGAAATAATTAAGGGGGATGGGGCGACTCTCCGCGTTGCCCTATCCCCCACTTTTCGCGTCTTTTTTGGTCAATCTTAGTTGCTTACTGACCAAAGGAACAAAAATTTACTTGCCTCAATTTCTAGTCGTCGTAAACCCGGCATTCAATTGCATCTGGGTTGTCATCACAATACTGTTCTAGAGAATTTTTTGGCTTGCTTTGGCGTTTGTGGGAAGCTTCGGCTTGCAATTCTTCTACTGCATCCCAAGCAGCAGCACACTCTGGTGAATTGCTACCGTTTATATCACAGACAGTACGCGCTTGTTCCACTTCTTCTTGGATTTTCTCTTGTATGTCGCCTTTTGCTGTTTCTTGGATGTTGGTCATTGCTTTAGTCTCGTTGTGTGTTGTTAATACTAGTATAGAAAAAGTTTAGAAATGGCAGTATTTAGCTTCATTACTAACTATTCTAACCATTTAGCTGATCATAAGTTACTGTTCTAGCCTATTGATTTATAACCAATACAGCAAAACAGTGCAGATGTGATGCATTTACCTTTATTTTTTAAGATTTTTTGGAATCAGTAGCATAGATAAATAATCATACAATATATTTAGATGCCTATATTAGGGAATAATAACCCCAGCTTCTTGGGATAGAGGAGACAAAGGGCTGGCGTCAATTCTTGTAAGATGTAATTCTTCCCAAAATAAAAAATCAAAACCTACTAGCCTAAAAAGAGAAAGAAGCTCAAAACTCATGGCAGACCAAATGCAGTGGGCAAATGCCCTATCAACCCGTCATTCTTTGGAAGCCGCTGTTACAGATGTGGTGGAACGAGCTGTCTCATCGTTAACAGCACCAGCGGATCTAGGACTGGTATTCATTTCGTCTGCTTTTACGAGTGAGTATTCCCGACTGTTACCTTTGTTAGCTGAAAAACTTTCTGTGCCTGTGCTAATTGGCTGTAGTGGTGGAGGTGTGATTGGGACAACAGTTAACGGAGAAACCCAAGAGTTGGAAGCGGAACCAGCTATTAGCTTGACTTTAGCACACCTTCCGGGAGTGAAGATTCAAGTCTTTCATGTTGTTGCGGAAGAATTACCTGATTTAGACAGTTCACCAGATGCTTGGCTTGATTTGATCGGTGTGCCACCATCACCGACTCCCCAGTTTATTTTGCTGTCTAGTTCTTTCGCCTCTGGAATCAACGATTTGTTGCAGGGACTAGATTTTGCTTATCCAGGATCAGTGATAGTGGGGGGACAAGCTAGTGGTGGGGGTCGTGTTGCTCTATTTTGTAACGATACTGATGGTGAAGAACACCAAAACCTGTATCGTGAGGGGACTGTTGGTATAGCTTTGACTGGCAATATTGTTTTGGAAACGATTGTAGCCCAAGGATGCCGACCGATTGGCAAGCCGTTGCAAGTCACAAAAGCCGATCGCAATATTATTTTGGAGTTAGATGAAAAAGTACCTTTAGTGGTGTTGCGAGATTTGATTGCCAGTCTCAGCGAACAAGAACGGATATTAGCACAGCACTCTCTGTTTGTGGGTGTGGCGATGGATGAATTTAAGCTGGCTTTGCAGCAAGGAGACTTTTTAATTCGTGGTATTCTTGGGGTCGATCCAACAGCTGGGGCGATCGCAATTGGCGATCGCGTCCGTCCCGGTCAAAGGCTGCAATTCCACCTACGCGATGCTGAAGCCTCCGCTGAAGACCTTGAATTACTCCTCAAAAGTTATCAAGACCAACGAGAATCTGAACCCTCTGCCGTGGCTGCTTTGATGTTTTCCTGTCTGGGGCGAGGTGAAGGACTGTATGGTAAACCCAACTTCGATTCTGAACTATTTCGGCGCTATCTTAACGATATTCCTGTTGGTGGCTTTTTCTGTGGGGGTGAAATTGGCCCTGTTGGTGGCAGAACCTTCTTACACGCCTACACTTCAGCTTTTGGAATTTGTCGCCAAAACAGTGTTGAGTGCTGAGTGCTGAGTGCTGAGTATTCAATCACCTCCTAACTCCTAACTCTTATCCAGCAAAAGTGTGGTGTTATTATCAATCAGATTTAAAGTTCCACCAGTAGCGATCGCTGAGTTAGATTGTGATGCACTATATGTTTGAATGTAGCGCCGCACTTCTGGGGGAAAATGAGGGTAATCTAATACTGCATCTCCATCGGCAATAGTTGCCCAGAAGTCGCGCAAACCAGGAGCTAATTCTTTTGCTTGTGATAACGGTAAGTTTAATGGAGAGTGAGTTAGTAGCTTGATTAGAAAGGGGAAAGAGCGATCGCCCATCCATTGCCGTGATGACTGTTGCAAGTCGGGGAATTCAGGTACAGACTCTACCCGATGGGATAAAATTTGCAACGATTCTTTGCCTTGGTTATCTCGATGGAACTCTAGCACTCGGTAAGGGTGAGGATAGCTAACTAAAGAGCCAGTGGTAATATCATATACTCCATCTGAGTAAGCAATATCCTGAACATGCAAATGCCCAGTAAATACTAGCTTGACTCCGTAGCGCCTCAGTAATTGCAATAGTTCTACTGAATTCGCTAACATGTAGCGATTTGCCAGTGGATGGCTCGATTGATTGGGCAAATGCTCTACCACATTATGATGCACCATCACCAAAACTAAGTCATCACCAGATGCCGCCAGCACCTCTTCTAACCACCGTAGCTGTTTGGCATCCAAACACCCCACCTGCTCACCCTGGTCATTAAAGAAGTTAGAATTCAGTCCAATTAGCTTAACTCCGGGGAGCAACTGACGAGTGTAGTAAATTTGCTGCGGATCTTCATAGCCAAACTTCGTGTAATAGTAGGGAAAATCCGCAAAAGCAATTGATTGCTGATCAGCAGATAGCACAGGAACGTCATGATTACCAGGAACAACGTAGACCGGAAAAGGTAGTTGGGCTAAACATTGTTGTAACCAGGCGTGGTTCTCTGGTTCGCCGTGCTGAGTTAAATCTCCTGGCAACAATAAGAAATCTAAATCGAGTTGTGTTAAATGTTCTAGTACACTTTTAAAAGCTGAGATACTTACTTCTACCAGATGAAAACGACTGGGATGATCCCAAATTGTGTGAGGAAGTGCCAGGTGTAAGTCGCTGACTACCGCAAAGCGAAAATTGAGAGTCATTGATTTATGAAAATGTTAAAAGCAGGGGTTAAAACAAGCCTTTTCCCAAAAGTATAACGCTTGCTTTGTTTCTCTGCGTAGGAGTGCGTCTACTTAACATTTCTATACACAAAGCATAGATTACACACTATGTTTATGATTGTTGAGTGGTCAGAACTCTTGAAGAAGAATTCAGGAGTCAGAATTCAGGAGTCAGAATAAAGACGCTCGAAGACCACCAAATTTTTAATTTGCTGGGGGTGCAAAAACGCCGATTATTCAGACGCTCCTGCCTCGCTAACGCTGCGAAGCACCGCCAGTCATACAGAATTCATTCTGAATTCTGAATTCTGACTCCTGACTCCTGACTCCTCAATTCTATTCGATAAATCAGCACTCCTGAATGCCTTTTATACTACTCCCCTTTTCGATAAAATAACTTAGCAGATCAGCAAGGAACAGGTTCAGAATCATGGCTCAAGCTAGTATTGGGATTATTGGTGGTAGCGGTCTTTACAAAATGGATGCCCTCAAAGATGTCGAAGAGGTGCATGTCCAAACCCCCTTTGGTTCACCATCTGATGCTTTGATTCTGGGGACTTTGGATGGTACACGAGTAGCTTTTTTAGCGCGTCATGGTCGCAATCACACGCTTTCACCTTCCGAGTTACCATTTCGCGCTAATATCTATGCGATGAAGCAATTGGGTGTGAAGTATTTAATCTCAGCTAGTGCTGTGGGTTCCTTGAAAGCAGAGGCGAAACCACTAGATATGGTGGTGCCAGATCAGTTTATTGATAGAACGAAAAATCGGATTTCAACGTTTTTTGGTGAAGGAATTGTGGCTCACATTGCCTTTGGTGATCCGATTTGTAAGAATTTGGCTACTGTATTGGCAGATGCGATCGCATCTCTCAATTTACCAGAAGTTACTCTCCATCGCGGCGGCACTTATGTGTGCATGGAAGGGCCAGCTTTTTCTACAAAGGCTGAATCGAATCTTTACCGCAGTTGGGATGCAACAATCATTGGGATGACGAATTTACCAGAGGCGAAGTTGGCAAGGGAAGCGGAAATTGCATACTCAACTTTAGCGCTGGTGACAGATTATGATTGTTGGCATCCAGACCATGACAGTGTGACGGTGGAATTGGTGATTGGCAATTTGCTGCGGAATGCTGTGAATGCTCAAAAGGTGATTCAAGAAACTGTGCGGCGCTTGAGTGAAAATCCACCACCTAGTGAGGCACATTCGGCGTTGCAGTATGCAATTTTGACTCAGTTGGATAAAGCACCAGCGGCGACGAAGGAAAAGTTAGGGTTATTGTTGCAGAAGTATTTATAGTATTGGTGATGATTGAGTGATGTCTATGACGAGCTACGCCTACGCTACCACAGACTCTTCAGCGACGGACTAGTATCATAAAATCATACAGGCGATCGCACGTAACTATAAAATAAGCAGCCGTCAACAAAATGATGGTTTTCATGAACAAAATCATGATTTTTGTGATGAAGCTTTGCTTGTTCGTTGTATCTGGCAGATGATGCTGCGTAGGCGTAGCCGTCGTAGACATCGCTTTCCTTCAAATTCAGCGATTAATTTTTCACAATCATAATTAGTGTATTGCGGCAAAATAATTTATTAGCCGCGCTTTCTAATGGTTATATAGGAATCCGCTTTGATTTCTGAAGGATTTTGCGCAGAAATCAAATATGAGTCCCATATTTGTAATCCTATGGTGTGAGGAGGATCGTGATTAGTAACTCTACCAATTGCGCCACCCACCTTTGGGTGCAACTTCATTATTAGTAGACTTCAGTCCGTGACTTTGCAACAGAGTTTGATATTCTGTGCTACTTGCCCAGCGATCAATTTCTCGCGCCCTTAGCACTGGTACTGGATGGGTTAATTGGGCTGTGCGGGCAGTTTTGACCATTTCACCCAGTTCTGTCTTGCTAATATCATCATAAGCGCGGGCTTGAGCAACGAAGGCATCAAGATTTAGTTGTGGCGCTAAGGTGGGAGAACCCCCTGCCAACTTCATCAACACGGACATAACAACTTTAGGGTCTTGAGTTGCTAGTAATGCGGCGCGATCGCAGGTAAACTCAGCACAGCGTACCCATTCTAAAAGTTGTGTCTGTATGGCTTGGGCAACAAAGGTTCCGACATTGGGCACAATTGCCGCAGCTAATATTAATAAATTTACAGGAGTCAAGTAAACACTATGATCACACTTGAGATGCCCCAACTCGTGGGCAATTACTGCCTGTATTTCTTCTGGTGTGAGCATATCAATCAGGGAAGTGTGTAGCACAACAAAGGGCTGCTTACCCCGCACAGCAAAAGTATAAGCGTTGGGAGCCGGATGTTGCCTGACATACAACTGGGGAGGATCTATATCTAGAATTTTACAAGCGTCTAACAACAACTTATGTAAATCGGGCAGTTGTTTTTCACCCACCAAAACACTGGAGGCAATATTTTCCACATAGAAAACCTGCTCTGCCATTGGCCCGAGCCAATTTCGCACCAACATATCTATGCCTGGTATCTGCTTGAGCGCTCTGGTAGCTTCCAGGTCTAATGGATGACGAAATGAGTCAGCTTTTAAACCAATCAGCGGGGTTTTGAAGAAGGACATAGTGCAGCAAGCTATAAAAAACACAACTATGGAATTTGGCTGGATAGATAAACAGCCTCCCACAGTTAGTATAACGATTTAAGAAAACTAAGCATGGTGTGAGACTTAGTGACATGATCAAAAGAGATCATGTTTTTATGTTGTTATATGAAGATATTGGTGCTGAATGCCGGCTCGAGCAGCGAAAAAAGCTGTCTGTATGAAATTGCAGAAGAAGCTCTCCCCACCCAAGCACCCCAACCCCTTTGGGAAGGGAAAATCAACTGGACTCAAGATCACGGTGTGGCAGAAATTGAGGTGAAAACTACTGCGGGTGCAAAGCTGCAAGAATCAATCTCTGGTGAATCCCGACAAGCACACCTCAACTATATGCTCAATACACTTAGTCATGGTGCTACCAAGGTAATTGATCAGTTATCAGAAATCGATGTGGTGGGGCATAGGGTAGTACATGGTGGACAGGATTATCAAGATAGTGTGGTAATTACTGAGGATGTCAAAAAGGCGATCGCTGGTCTGTCTAACCTTGCACCAGAACATAATCCAGTCGCAGTGGAAGGAATAGAAGCAATTGAAAACATCTTAGAAAATGTCACTCAAATAGCAGTGTTTGATACCGGATTTCATGCCACTCTACCTGATGCGGCCGCAATTTATCCCGGCCTATATCAGTGGGTAGAGCAAGGTATTCGTCGCTATGGGTTTCATGGTATCAGTCACCAATACTGTTCTCAACGCGCTGCCCAAATTCTTGGTCAAGATGTTCCACCTGAGCGGTTAATTACCTGTCATTTGGGCAATGGTTGTTCTTTAGCGGCGATTAAAAATGGTCGCAGTATTGATACCACTATGGGATTCACACCCGTAGAAGGATTAATGATGGGTAGTCGTTCTGGTTCAGTTGATCCGGGGATTTTAATTTACCTGTTGCGGTACGGTAATTACTCCATCGAAAAATTGGATGATATCTTAAATAAAACCTCTGGGTTAAAGGGAATTTCGGGTGTATCTAGCGATATGCGTGAAGTGAGAGAAGCGATCGCTCAAGGTAATTCTCGCGCTCAACTGGCTTGGGATATCTACGTACATCGCTTGCGTTCTGGTATTGGTGCAATGCTCACTAGTTTGGGCGGATTAGATACTTTAGTGTTTACAGCCGGTGTGGGTGAACACTCTGCGGAAATTCGTCAAGCCGCCTGTGAAGCCTTTGAATTTTTGGGATTAAAACTTGACCTTGAGAAAAATCAACAGCAGCCTGTGGATGAGGATATTGCTACATCCGATTCCGCAGTCCGGGTATTGGTTATTCATACTCAAGAAGATTGGGCGATCGCTCAACAGTGTTGGCAACTTGTAAAAAAGTTCGTGATATGTAATTCGTAATTAGCAAGTCTAGTTTAATCTAAGCAACATTGTTTAAATGTGCAGTTTAAATATACTGTCAAAACTCGATACCCCTAGCCTTTTTATAAAAACAGCCTTTGACGGGAAAATCTATTTTTCAATGTCTCACACCCAATTTTCAAGCCAGTAACCAACGCATAAAACCTTTACCAATTTGCCCCACTATAATACTAAAAACCCATTTTAAGAGCGGCCCGATTAGTGACAAAAATAGCAAAAACAAGAAATCATTGAGAGTAAAAACAAAAATACTAGAAGTGATACAAGTTAGTCCCCACGCCAGCCAATTTCGAGATTGAGAACTGATAGAAGTCCATCTCGGAAGTTGATTAACAAGCCAATAGCGAACAATAGCAAATACAAAAGATGTTACTAGACCAGCAAGTATTGATAATGAAAGTGTAAGTGATTGTGCTAAGTGTAATTTCCAAGCGAAAAAAGTAGCAGGAAACAGCGAAGCTAGCTCCCAAGCGAATAGATTTAATTTAGTCCGAAGATAGCTTAGGATTTGTTCAATAAGCCA
Source organism: Nostoc sp. CALU 546 (assembly GCF_048836525.1). Lineage (NCBI taxonomy): Bacteria > Bacillati > Cyanobacteriota > Cyanophyceae > Nostocales > Nostocaceae > Nostoc > Nostoc sp. CALU 546. The sequence continues at coordinate 18,054 of NZ_JAWJTF010000018.1, read as the reverse complement.
ATAATGTACAGAAACAATATTTAAACACTCAGGATTTTGGATAAAATCACTCTTGATTTTGTGAATTATGTCACCATAAAATAAGACATTACTTTGTAAAACAATATCTTGCTCTTTCCAAAAATATAACCCTGATGTATCTTCTTGATAATAAAAATTAAAAGTAACTCCGTACTGTAACGCCAATTTATTTTGTAATGATTTATTCCAGAATAATTTGATAAAACTTACTATAAAAGTATCGTCAAAAATTTTAAAGATTTTTTTATTAATAACTAATTTCTTATCTTGTACAGTATTTTGGCTAAAGTAAATTTTATCCCTAAAGCAGTTGTAGTACCAAATGTAAGCTAATAATTTTGGTGGAACGTACAGAGAGCAGCCTATTTTTCGCGCTTCCTCAATTTGTTTTAAAACTGCCCTATTTAGATAAAAAGTATACTGTCCTGGCTCAACCTTAATTTCAAGTTCAATAGGAGTGCCTTGAGGTATTTGCACAAAGAAAAAGAGTTGAACATCATCTTCATTATTTGTGTGTGTTTTATAAGCTTTCATTGTCGGGATAATTTTGCGATATTTTGTATAATACCAATCAGAAACTCTAGCGTTCCACGCCACTGTTTTTCTCCAGCAACTATCCCTTCATTATGTATTTTTAAGATTAAATCTCTATCCATTTCAGGTAATTGAAATAGCTTTTTATGGTAACGGCTGATAATATCTCCATCTAACTGCATAACAGTTTGAGCATAGATAATATCAATATCTACACTGTTAATCTGACCACCATCTAGTGCAGCTTTAAGTTCAGACATTTTCCGTAAAGTACGAATGAATTTACCATTATTCAAAAGCTGTTCAATCTCTTTCCACCTTTGCTGCAAATTCTTTTGATTATCTTCTTCATCTGCAACAGGAGTTGGAGCAGGCAATATTGGTCGAGCTAGCTTTATGTATACCGGATCTTCTGGAAGAATATTTGGATCATTTTCCAATTCATATTTAAGACGCTCCTGATATCGTACTATCCTAGGATCTGGATCACTAGTATCAGTACTTTTTTCAAGAAGAATATAAAAATATTCTTTTTCTAGCTGCGAAAAGAGACTTTTATAAAGTTTTTGTAATTCATAGGCTTGAGTTTTGTCTGGTTCTGGCAAATTGTCCGGATCGGGAATTCCTTTAACATGAAAGTAGTCTTTATCTTTTATTGAATAAATCTCTTCATAGGCTTGCCAAGCATTAAACTTTGCGCCAGTAATTTGCTCGACAACCATCGTATTTACTTCTAAAGCTGTAATATCATCGACTAATCCATGTACAGATGAAACTATTTTCCCTAGCAAATCCCTGGCTTGTTCTTGAATTTGGTTGGACATAATAACAATTTCCTTGATTTTTATAAAGCGAATTAACCTACAGATTTGGACAAGTTCCGATGCTGTAGGTATTTTAGGGTGATTATTAATAAATAACGATTACTATGGACGGGATGGCGATTGTTGTGAAGTTTTACGAGATTTCATGATTTCTATAAAAAATCCATACAACTTTTGCAAACTCTCTATATTTTTTTGCATAATTTCTCGACTTTCTTTTATTTGACTTAGATGAAATTCGCGAAGTTCTGTATACGGCCCACTACCAACAAATTGACTACCAACTTCATTATTGATATCACCATCAATTAAATTGATTATGGTGTGCATTCGATTCCCTGGTTGAGCAATTTGTTGCCCTTTTATTTCTTCAATTTGAGTAGATGACTCTGGAACCCAAGTGGTAATTTCTAGCTCAACAACTTCAACTATTGCTGTTTGAATGGCATCAATAATGTCATCAATATTGAATCCTTCTCCTTTCGTATTGAGCTTTTTAACTTTTCTTTTAAATTCACTACTTGGTTTGCTCCATTGACTATTTATTTCCCCATTTTCGCTAGCTTGACCATTAATTTCTGTGTTTTCGTCAACAACATGATTCACCATGATATTTTGGGGGTTACAGATTTAAATATAAACAAAATACAATTTTAGGTTATGTCAAAATTTTCAAGGCTTTTACTAAAAAAAAGTAACTAAAGTCAAAAGAACTTAATATTTTGAGAAATTTTTCCTGAAAAAAGCTATGCTTTTCTAAAGCCAAATTTATCTTAGAAAAAGAATAATACCATTTTTAGATTTTGGAGCCACTGCAACGCAGTGAGTTCAGCATTACGGAAGGGGTTACCCCATTGTTTGATAGTGGCGTGATTCTGAAAGGATTTTTTAAGTAGCTTTTGGCCGTTTCGTTACAATAGGTATAAATTAAATCCTACTCTTAGACAAATGAGCCTAAAGTGGATCTCAGAGTGAATTAAATTTTATGTATAATTTAATACTAAATAAATTAACTAATTTATTTTAATCAACCTGGTTGATGTTTTACCTAGCATGGCGTAGAGGCGCAAGTGCTGCTCGAATTTTCTTGTATTACTATGTATATAATAATATAGTCATGCCGATAAAAATAAGAAAAATATGTTGCTAGATCGTCAAGCTTTTACTACACCTTTAGTAGCTTGTGTATGTATATTAGGAGTGGGATTGATTCAATTTCCGCAATTACAAAAACTAATAAGTAGCAAACAATCTGCCTCTTTAGAAACCCTAGAGAAAGAAATAAAATCTGAAAATATCCGTCTTAATTTACTCCAAAAAATGCCTAGTTTTGGTTATGATAACTTCATCGCAGATTTGGTATATCTCAATTTTTTACAATATTTCGGAGATGATGAAGTTCGGAATAAAACAGGTTACAGTTTAAGTCCAGAATATTTTGAAGTAATTTTAGAACGTGACCCGCGATTTTTAGCAGCGTATAGGAGTCTTTCTATTAGTACTTCATTGTATGCTGCCATGCCAGAACGTGCGATCGCAATATCAGAGCAAGGCTTAAAATCACTATCTCCCTCAGTTCCCGAAAAGTCTTATTACATCTGGCGTTACAAAGGAATTGATGAGTTATTATTTTTAGGCGACGCTCAAGCTGCCCAACAATCTTTTGCAATGGCGGCAAACTGGGCTAGTAAATTGTCTGATGAAGAGAGTCAATTTATAGCTACTACTTCCCAAAAAACTGCGGAATTTCTGAGTCGAAATCCTAACAGTAAATATGCCCAAATTTCTACTTGGTCAATGGTTTTAAATAATCAAGTTGATGAGAGAACTCAGAAACGAGCAATTAGGGAAATCGAAGCTTTGGGAGGAAAAGTAGTTACAACTCCTGAAGGTAATAATAAAATTGTATTTCCACCAAAAGATTAAGCAATGGGGCATTGGACATTGGGCAAATGACAAATGAGATTTTTTGGTACAACGGTAAACTAATTAAGTCTCAAACCCTAGAATTAAACATTAACGATCCAGGTTTACTTTATGGGGCAACTGTTTTTACAACATTGCGAGTTTATGAGAATTCCCTAGATAGTAATTTAACTAATTGGCAAGCACACTGCGATCGCCTACTTTTCTCACTACAAACTTTTGGCTGGCATCAACCAGACTGGAACCATGTGCGTCAAGGTGCCGAAATCCTCCTCGCACACTTCCCCGTTCTCAGAATTACCCTTTTTCCCGATGGACGGGAATGGATAACTGGCAGATTATTACCACAAAATTTGACAGAAAAACAAAAAAATGGTGTTATCTGCGCCGTTGCTAGTTCAGAATTTTCTCGCTCTCTCCCTTCTCATAAAACTGGAAATTATTTGAGTGCTTGGTTGGCAAAAACTAGCTCAGATGCACAAGAAGCAATATTAGTCGATACTCAAGGAAATTGGCTAGAAACCAGTACAGGCAACCTTTGGGGATGGTGCGATCGCAGTTGGTACACGCCGCCAATAAAGGCCGGAATTTTGCCGGGAATTATGCGATCGCAACTTGTAAACTGGCTGCAAAACCAGCAGCAGCCAGTGCGGGAAGAAACTTGGAGCGTAGAGTTAGTCCAGAGATTTGAAGCGATCGCCTACACTAATAGTGTGGTAGAAATTATTCCCATTCATACCGTTAATCAGCCTTCAGGGTCGCTACAATATAATCCCTACCATCAGAGTTTTCAGCTAATAAAGGGGCTTTTTTCAGCATGACACTCACGCCAAATTTGTTATATCTTAAGATAAGTTAACATAATTCTTAATAATGACTTTTCTGAGTAGAGAAGCTAGGCATCGCGCGAAAAATACCGGAGGATAGACCTTAGTGAATAAAAGATGGAGAAATGCAGGGCTGTACGCGCTGCTGTTTATTGTCGTAATTGCGCTGGGAACAGCATTTTTTGACAAACAACCACAAAGCAGAGAGACATGGCGATACAGTCGCTTTATTCAAGAAGTTCAGCAAGGCAGAGTAGAAAAAGTCAGTTTGAGTGCAGATCGCTCTACAGCACTGGTTACACCCAAATATGACCCAGCTAAACGGATTGTTACCTTAGTCAACGATCCAGACCTGATTAATACTCTGACTTCTAAAGGCGTTGATATTTCTGTTTTGCCCCAAACCGACGAAGGATTTTGGTTTAAGGCACTAAGCAGCTTATTTTTCCCTGTATTACTTTTGGTTGGCTTATTCTTCTTGCTACGTCGCGCTCAAAGTGGCCCAGGTAGCCAAGCGATGAACTTTGGCAAATCCAAAGCCAGAGTGCAAATGGAACCACAAACTCAGGTGACATTTAGTGATGTCGCTGGTATTGACCAAGCCAAGTTGGAATTAAACGAAGTCGTAGACTTTTTGAAAAACGCCGATCGCTTTACCGCTGTTGGTGCAAAAATTCCTAAAGGTGTGCTGTTAGTTGGCCCTCCTGGTACAGGTAAAACCCTCCTAGCTCGTGCCGTAGCTGGTGAAGCAGGTGTACCTTTCTTCTCAATCTCTGGTTCGGAATTTGTGGAAATGTTCGTAGGTGTGGGTGCATCCCGCGTCCGCGATTTATTTGAACAAGCTAAGACTAATGCTCCTTGTATCGTCTTCATTGATGAAATTGACGCCGTAGGTCGTCAACGGGGTGCAGGTTTAGGTGGTGGTAACGATGAGCGGGAACAAACCCTCAACCAGTTGCTTACAGAAATGGATGGCTTTGAAGGTAATACTGGCATCATCATTATTGCCGCTACCAACCGTCCTGATGTCCTAGATGCAGCACTGTTGCGTCCTGGTCGCTTTGACCGTCAAGTTGTGGTAGACCGTCCCGACTATGCCGGACGCAGCGAAATTCTCAAGGTTCACGCCCGTGGCAAAACCTTGGCGAAAGATGTGGACTTGGATAAAATTGCCCGTCGTACACCTGGATTTACTGGCGCAGATTTATCCAACCTGTTGAATGAAGCCGCAATTCTGGCAGCACGCCGGAATTTGACTGAGATTTCGATGGATGAAATCAACGACGCAATTGATCGCGTATTAGCTGGGCCAGAGAAGAAAGACCGGGTAATGAGCGAAAAGCGCAAAACCTTGGTTGCTTATCACGAAGCTGGTCACGCCTTGGTTGGTGCTTTAATGCCCGACTATGACCCAGTACAAAAAATTAGCATTATCCCTCGTGGTCGCGCAGGTGGTTTAACTTGGTTTACCCCCAGCGAAGACCGGATGGACACAGGTTTATACAGCCGTGCTTATCTAGAAAATCAGATGGCAGTGGCTTTGGGTGGTCGGATTGCTGAAGAATTAATCTTTGGTGAAGAAGAAGTTACCACTGGGGCTTCAAATGACCTACAACAAGTAGCACGGGTTGCTCGTCAGATGATTACCCGATTTGGGATGAGCGATCGCTTAGGCCCTGTTGCCCTTGGTCGTCAACAAGGTAACATGTTCCTCGGACGAGATATCATGTCAGAGCGCGATTTTTCTGAAGAAACCGCCGCAGCTATTGATGAAGAAGTTCGTAAACTTGTAGATGTTGCCTATACACGCGCTAAAGAAGTGTTAGTGGGCAACCGCCACATTTTAGATCAGATAGCACAAATGCTGGTTGACAAAGAAACAGTAGACGCTGAAGAGTTGCAAGAAATTCTGTCGAATAACGATGTGACAACCGCTGCGTTTGCCTAATTTAATGAGAAGTGATGAGTTAAAAACAATTTCTAACTCCTAACTTTTGAAATTCGGGGTAATTCTGAGATTTTCCAGAGTTACCCCAATTTTTTTTATTCCCTGTCAAAAGCCCGGCCATGAAGACCGGGCTTTTAATCATAAATGGGGTTATATACCCCGAAGGTTTCGTTATAGAGTTTCAGTATAAATCGGTAGTCTGATAGAGACTACCATCTGACCATAATCAATTCCGGAAAATTAGAAAAATTTTTCTAGATACACGACTCAATACTTGTCGGTTAAGGGTTAAAGGGGAAGGAAAAAGCCTAGAAATCGAGGTAATTCGGAGATTTTACGAATTACCCTGATTGTGATCAAGACAAAAGAATCTATGCATTCTGTGGCACACCCCTTACAGCGATCAAATAGATAACTTTCTGAATCTTTACAAGACTAGCGTGAAGAATGACTGGATGCTCAACCAGTCGCCGATTCTAAACTCTGGATGCCGGTTTCAAAAATAGCCACGCCACAAAGAATGTAGCCGCTGTGAATAGTTGCGTCAAGTCCAAAGCAGATAGATAACCATCTGCAAATGAAGCAATACTGCGATCGGTAATGCCAAATACCCAGGATGACAGGCCAAATAGCCAAATCCCATTCTTGAGATTTCCGACGAACTCTTTAGAGTCTGATGGTTCTTGGTCGTTCATGATCTTCTGCTCCGTTAGTGAAGAATCTGGTGATTGATGCAAAATACCTGTCATTAGGAATTTTTTTGGACTCCTGACGCTGAATTTACACTTACTATTAATAATATTAATAAATATTTCACCTGCTTGACTTCACTACCCAAAGGTACATCTCATAACCCTGACATTCCTCCTTTGGTTCTGCTACATCCGATAGACGATAATGCGTTGAGTTCTCAGCTTTACAGCGTCGGGTTTGAATACTGAGATTACATAATCTTTAAATAACTATATAAATATTTATTTATTTTGTTAAAAAGTACTCCATAGGATAGATGTGTTTCCAGGAATGCTTCAGATTTTAATTGTGTAGATACTTTTTAGGGGCGCACAGCTAGCTGTGCGCCCCTAGACCCAAAAGAGGGTATGAAATAAATTACGCCAGGAGTTAGATTTCTGGGTCAACCAAGCGGGTAGTGGGACGACTCTGATATAAATCTTGAACGACTTGAACCGCAGAAACTATAGCTACAAGGGTAATGACTGCAACAGGTAACAAACCTTTGCCAAAGATAGCGATCGCTAGCAGCACAACTGCACCCCCAAGTCTATACTGGGAACGAATTTTGCAATAACGGATCACTCCAAATCTGTGAAGAATACTGACAGCTAGAGAGCATAATGCTACGGAACTACACATGAGCCATCGCTGGGAATCTGGTAGTGCTAAAGTTGGTTTACTCAACAAGATTTGTTCTACACCAACTCCAGCAGCAGCAATCCCAATCACTAGCGGTAAATGGGTGTACAGCCAGAGATTGACAACACCAACTTTTCCATGTGTCCGTGCCATCTCAATAGGTTTACCACCCAAGTTATCAAAATATACCCACCACCAGCTAAAGGCGATAATTAGACCAAACACGGCAGAAATCAGAGTTAAAACATCCCATTTTTGCTCAGAAACACCATTGACTACTGCAATGATTGCTTCACCCAAAACAATAATGGTAAATAGCCCAAAACGTTCTGGTAAGTGAGAGGCGTGGGGGAGTAACCCGATCTGAAACTTACGTCCTGTTAAAGGTGTCGCAAAGTCAATAATTATTCCCAGTGTCCATAATCCGAATCGCCAAGGAATGGGTACTAATGCTGATATTAACCAAAAGAAGGCTGCGATCGCAAAACCAATAGCGTAGCGAGTGGTCAAAGGACGCGCTGAAGAGATATGTCTTCCAGCACGAACGTATTCGATTACAAGCACAATTCGACCGAGAGCATAGGAAATGGCAAAACCGGGGGAACTCTCACTCAAACCGTGGTGGATATTAATAGCCATTGCTGCTGCTGTCAGCATTTGTATACCAATCAGCAGCCGATGTCCCACATCATCGCTATCAAAGCGATTGGCATAGAATGTGGTGCCAATCCATGACCACCAAACTGGTATAAATAGAACTATAAACCCAAACCATCCTGATAGAGAGATATCCTCATTGAGATTGTGGGCCAGTTGAGAAACTGCAACTACAAAAACCAAATCATAAAAAAGTTCTAGCCAAGTAGCGTGTCGTTCTTCTTCGGTGTCTTCACCAATACGTAATCTTGGCGGTTGGAGAAAATTTGCCATAGTGCTAATTGAGAATCGCTAATTGTTTTTTACCATTAGCCGTCATTTATTAGCGAGGGCTTAGAACTCTACAGTACAAAAGCGGGCGATGGGACTCGAACCCACGACGTTCACCATGGGAAGGTGACATTCTACCACTGAATTACACCCGCGAATTGCTGTCATCAAACTTGCAGCCAAAATGAATCCTACCACTATTTACAGATGTTTTCAATTGCCTAGAAAATGCACTGTTTTAATAACTGCTGATGCATAAATCCTGTGGTTGTTCAAATTGGGAAATCTTTTTAGCTAGTTAATGACGACACTTACTACCATATTTAACTAAAGAACAATGTTCTCACCTCGCTCGGTAAAGCGAACCTCTTTAATATTCCATTGGGCATTACTCGTTAGGGTTTTCCGGAGACTGCCAAACAGAGCAAACTGTTCACAACTAGAAAGAGAAGCTATTTGCCGCTTTGAATCAGGAGATATTCGCAAATCAACTGTAGCAATGCCATTTTTGATGTTGACACGATATCCAGACAAGCTAAAGTCGCTTGTATCTCGTTTTTCTAAGATTTTACTCACTACATTTGTCACTGGTTCCTCGGCTGGTACCGAAACTTTTTCTGAAATAAATTCTTGACATTGAGTATCACTGGTGTACAGTGTGACGTTGGTAGTTTTACTAGTGACAGCTTTAGGTGTTGGTGAAGAAGGCGTATTTTCCTTAGAAGATTCTTGATCAGGAGATTTTTCTCTCAACTGAGCTACGCTAGGAATTTGGCTGGGAGTAGGAGCTGAAGCGTTATTTGTTGGTGTTGTAGTGGGGGATGGTGTTTCGCTGTCAATATTACGAGCGGTGGGATTAGAACTACAACTGCTGAGGCTGACAAGCATTGTCACAAAAATAAGGGGTAAAAAATATCTCTTAGTTGTGGTCATAAATTTTGCTTATAGAATGATGTTGCTGCTATCAATTTCAGTGTCGCTGGTATTAATTCCGCATAAATTTGTGAATCTTGAGCCAGTCTATAAAGTGTCAACCCAAAATCTGTTAAAGTCGAGGGTTATACTATACACCGAAATTACAACATCTGTTATTCAAGAAGCAATGTTTTGACAATAAGCCACTCTGCGTCTACGCCCATCCCAAAAAGCTTGACCAAAAGAAACAAGGGTGAGGCAAACGAAGATATACCGACCCTTGATTTAATCAATGTGGTCTATTTATCTGAAAACAGCTGTAGGTTTGAGCAGATTACGCACACTCTGCTGCACATCTTCTTGTTTAACTAAAGACTCGCCAAGTATAACGGCATGTGTACCAGCTTGAGCGACAAGAGATAAATCAGTAGGTGTATATAAACCAGACTCACTGACGACGAGAATGCCCAGACTTTGTAGTTGCGATCGCCTAGCCGCCAGTAGTTGCCCAGTTGTGCCAATATTGACGCTAAAATTGTCTAGACTTTGGTTGTTGATTCCAATTAAGCGCACATCATCAAGTTTTAGCACCCGATCTAGTTCTGCTAAATTATGGACTTCTACCAAAGCATTCATTCCCAAATAGTGAATCACTCGTAAAAAGTTTTGCAATTCCTTATCTGAGAGAATTGCAGCAATCAGTAACACTGCATCTGCGCCTGCTGCTCGTGCTAAATAAATTTGGCAAGGGTCTAAAATGAATTCTTTGCACAGTAGGGGCAATGCTACCCGGTAGCGGATGGTGCGTAAACTCTCAAAGCTGCCATGAAAGAACTTCTGATCTGTGTAGACAGAGATACAAGTTGCACCACCACGCTCATAAGCTTTAGCGATCGCTACTGGGTCAAAGTCTGCTTTAATAATTCCGTCAATTAAAGATGCTTTCTTTACCTCTGCAATGATGCAAGGTCGGTAATGACTCTGTTGCAAAGCAGAGAGAAAATCTCGCACGGTTGGTGCAGCAGTTAACTGACGTTGCAAAGAAGCCAAAGACATCTCTTGCTGGATTTGTGCGACTTCATGCTTTTTCTGCCATACAATCTCTTTAAGAGTGGGTTGCAAATGAGTATTAGGAGTAGTAACTGGATAAGTCATATACTAAGGATGGGATGACCAAAGAAGTATGGATTATAAAATTTCAAGCTACCCTACAGACATTCCTTTCAGTAGGTCTATTTAGAAACGCCTTTAACCAATAGGAAGCTGTGAGTAACGGGATGTTTAAAGCTTTCAACCTTCATCCTTTCCTAATGGAATTTTGTAATCAATTGCTTTTAAATAGCCTCAATTGTTGACATTAATTTATACTAATTGTGCTATCTCAATTATTTGTATTTTCAAAGATTAAGCCAGGTTGATTTTAGGTTTAACCCTTCTACAGGCTCACTATCAATTTGGTTTTGTTTTGAATTTTCAACTAAACAGTTATTTTTGAGTAGTCGAATATAGGTGCGGTAGGGTATGTAATCTATGGGATTGTAACCAGCAAACCGTAGAATTAAAACACATGCCCAGGAATATTTGCCAGCAATAATCGCTTTCAGGATTTGCTCAATTTGTTCATTATTGATTTTTCTACCCATTTGTGTTGGATAACCAGTGATGTTTTGAGTCATAACATGTGCTCTTTTATGTAAATTAAAACTGGTTTGTATCTGACAGGGTTTCCCTAGTTTGCTAAATTGGATCTATTAAAAACAAGATTGTGCTTAGTAAACTTAGATAAAGTTAAGAAATCTTGTAAATTCATATTAAAAGTAGGGGCGGGTCTAACCAGCATTAAAAATATCTTGTTAAACCCGCTCTGATAAATGAACCGTATTGCAGAAGCAGCTTCTTCGTTAAGCTTACTCAATCTTTGGCAAAGGAGTATATGAACGATTTTTTGATAGATATGTCTATTTTTTCGCTTTTGAAATCTTATCTATTTTCATTAGTGTAAAACCAACTTGAGCTTTGGAAAGGGAACATTAGTAATGAAACGTGCTTGATTAGATATTTCCTGTGGTGTGCTTGAATTAGACCTTTCACAAGGTAAAAGTATCCATAATTCTACATAAGCTGTATTAATTAATACATAAATGCTTGGTATTTTCTATTTCTTTTGGAATATTTAGAAGCCATGTGCATATAAATAATAAAAAAAATGTATTCCTTGTGACAGATGACAAACTGTATTATGATGTTGTTAGATGCCTAAGAGAGCAAATTTCAGCACAGTTACATTGATGAACAATAATTTACTTATTGAATCTATAACTCTTAGGAAAATGCATCTAAATTAGAATTGACAAAATAATTTTATTGTGTGATAAAAATTTTTACTTATGGATTTTATCTTGATGTCCTAATAGTTGCAAATGATTAGCTAGAATCAAAATTAGTATGGATTTTTGCCTTATTTATTACGTTTTGGCACAGATATGCTTAACTACTTACCAATAATTTCTTTATATTATCAATATAAAAAAATTAACCTTTTATTGCTAAAATTATATTTAAAATCATAAATAATTTCTGACTCTTTTTAATTCAAATTATTTAGACCTAGCCAAGAGTGCCATCAGAATTTTAGAAAGTTGTGATTAGCAACTTATTAACGGCTATAGTGCCGACTTATTTAACCGAGTGATTAGAGATATCGATTCTGGTGACTATTAAGTTAGTTCCATTTAACTCTCAACTGGTGCTAAAACCAGAAGTTGAGTTGAGAATTTGCCATAGTTTTTTTACAGAACACTCGGCACAAAAGTTGATCATCATTCCCTGCCACAAAAATCCTAGTGATGGAAAAATGATACACGAATCGTCGAAAAAAATTCTCGTAATTGAAGATGATGCTATTACCCGCAATCTCTTCTTAGAGGTTCTTGAAGCTCAAGGTTTTGACACCATAGGTGCTGAAGATGGACTAGCCGGTATCGAACAAGCACAAAAGCATTTACCCGACTTGGTTATTTGCGATATTCAAATGCCAGATATGGACGGTTACAGTGTTTTGACTACGCTTCGTCAAGATCCTGACACCGCAATTATTCCTTTCATTTTTTTGACTGGTAGTAATACACAAACAGATGTTCGCAAAGGTATGGAGTTGGGTGCAGATGATTATCTTATTAAACCCTCTACTATAGAGGATTTGCTCAGAGCGATCGCTGTTAGATTAGAAAAGCAAGCTTTCTTGAGGTACTGGTACGCTAATAACTCTCATCAATTTGCCCAACCACTACCTTCATCGTTCAACTCTGAGTCCATTTTTCCATCTGTTCCCCAACTACAAGCAGTTTTCGACTTTATTGAAGCTAACTATCGCCAAGGAATTACTTTATCTGATGTGGCTCTGGCAGTTGGTTATTCGCCTGCTTACTTGACTAATCGAGTAGCAAAACAAACAGGGGAAACTGTAAACGGTTGGATTGTCAAGCGTCGAATGGCAGCAGCACGTCCTTTACTCAGAAATACTAATCAGACAATCGACCAGATTGCTATTGCACTAGGTTATCAAAATACCTGTCATTTCTCTCGGCAATTTCGTCAACACCACGGGCTTTCTCCGAAAACTTGGAGAAAACAGCAACAAGTTCTTCAGCCTTCTAAAAGCACGACATTACAATTCATCAAAAATCGTGGTGCGTTAGAAAAACTTGTGCCTTTAGGTTGCTGATTAAAAGCAAATTACTAGTTTTCACTACTTTTTTGCTTAGTCAATTGCTGCACTAATAATTGCACTCCCAAAGCCAACAATCCAATTGCTACTATACCAAATATCCCGCTTCCTAAAGCAACTACACCAACAACCAAAGTCCGAACAGCAGAAGAAATCTTAAGCACCAATGGATTAATTGAGTGGATCGGTTTATTAGCAAAATTGGTAGCGATCGCAATCATCAGAGAATACGCTGCAAATGCCATTCCTCCCGAAACCACAGCCCCAGTAAAACAGCGTAACGGACTCGTTGGAATCTCTTTTTTAGTATCTGTTTGTGGTGTTAAATTATTGTCATTCATGAAATTTTAGATTGTAGACTTTGGATTGGAGCATTAGGAATAATTCTTGTCCTCAGCTAATTGTCATTAAAATTGCATCTTTGCGTCTTTCTAGCGATTTAAACTATGCAAATTAAAAGCTTATCAGCTTATCTCTTATGCTCCATTAATGATAAACATTTATTTAAACTGAAGATGCTACCTGAATACCGTGTGTAATTGTCCGAGTCACAAACAATTCTAAGTCTTCATCAAGAATTGCTTTCATCACATGCAGCTTAACTTGTTCTGCCTGCTGTTGAGACTCAAAAAGAGCAAATACTGTTGGCCCAGAACCAGACATCATTGTTCCTAAAACACCTTCTTGACTTGCAAACACTTCTCGCAATTGCAAAACTTGGGGATAAGCTGGCAGTACCACGCGCTCTAAATCATTGTGCAATTTTTGGGCAATTTCTCCCGCATCTTTATCCAGGATAGCTTTTACTATTGCTCCTGAATGAACTGCGTTAGCACGGGCTACCAAGTTGTCCCTATCTTTAATATAAGAATGACCAAACTGCTGTCGATAGGTTTTATATGCCCAAGCCGTGGAAACTTCCAGGCTGCGGTATTTTGCCAACACCATATAGATACTATCCAAACTTGGAAGAGGGGAAAGTTGCTCACCTCTACCTGTTGCGATCGCAGTTCCACCCGCCACACAAAACGGTACATCTGAACCAAGCGTGCTTCCTAACTCCTCTAATTCTGACTGAGTTAATCCCAATTTCCACAGTAAATCTATCCCCACCAACACAGCTGCTGCATTCGTCGAACCCCCAGCCAACCCAGCCGCGACAGGAATCTGCTTATTGATGGTAATCTCCACGCCTCCATATTTAGCAAAGGCTTCGGGAAATTGCCTCGCCATTAATTCTGCTGCACGGTATGCCAGATTACTTTTATCTGTCGGTACTTGTGGGTGGTTGCAGTGAACACGGATATTGTCAGTGCTAATAGAACGAACATCAATTTGGTCTGCAAGTCCGATACTCTGAAGTATCATGGCTAACTCGTGATAGCCATCGGTGCGATTACCAATGATTTCTAGATACAAGTTGATTTTAGCAGGGGCAATTAGACTGTAGGAATGCATTTTCTGAGAGTGGAGAATGGGGAACTCGGAACCCTGTCTGGGGATTAGGGGGAATGGGGAATGGGGAATGGGAAAGAAATCTGCCTTGTTCCCTACTCCTTACTCTCCACTCCCAATTCATTTGCTAGAATTACCCATTGCTGAACGCTGAGGTCTTCGGCTCTGGCTTGGGGATTTATTTTTAATTGTTCCAGTAAGTGGCTCAAGCGATCGCGTTCTATCACAGATTGCAAATTATTTCGTAACATTTTGCGCTTGGCACCAAACCCCAACTTTAAGAAATTCTCTAATTGTCGGGGATTAAGCGCTGGTATTTCTATTTTTCGGGGGCGTAATCGCACCACTGCTGAATCGACTTTTGGCGGTGGATGGAATGCGGCGGCTGGAACTGTGCAGATTAACTCACACTCAGCCAAATACTGTACCCGCACGCTCAAGGCCCCAAAGGCTTTTGATCCTGGTTTAGCATATAACCTTTCTGCTACTTCTTTTTGTACCAGCAACACTATTGAGTCAAATGGTTCGGGGTTGGGGTTAGCGATCGTACCCAGTAGTTTCTCAATGATTGGGCCTGTAATATTGTAGGGAATATTGGCTACTACCTTATTTGGCTTTTGGAAATTGGGAAAGGCTGCCAGATAAGATGGTAAATCTAGAGTGAGAAAATCGCCTTGTAGTAGTAAAAAATTTTCAGTCTTACCAAGCTGCTTGGACAACAGTTGGCATAAGTCACGGTCTATTTCAACTGCAACCAGAGATTCCACTAAGCGTAATAAACGACGAGTGAGAATCCCGGTTCCAGGCCCAATTTCCAGGACATGATCGCCTTTGATGGAGCGATCGCTTTCTGTACACTCTGCTGCTTGAATAATTGCGTCAAGCGCCTTTTCACTTTTGAGCCAATGTTGAGCAAAGACCTTACGCGGTCGGATCATCTGTATTTTTTGCCTAGTCTAGTTTTTAGCTTTTTCTCAAAAACTCATTATAAATTTTGAAGCCCCTCTACAGCGCTAGACTCACTGTAACTCCTATCTTCTCTTCCAAACGCTCCACGATCATAAGTAATGGCGATCGCGTAAATGCCGATACAAGCGTTATCTGTAGGATGGGAGTCTTAAATCGCAAGCTTTGCAACAATTATGCTCTTATATATAGTTAGTTCAGGCGTAGGGATTCAGGATAAATCCCTTCAGAAAGATTACCTCCTGCCTTTTTCCATAATCACTCCACCTGCATCAGATTCCATTTGGAGACAAGCAGCCAGGTTTAGCCACTTCGTTCTCGCCTCCTCCTGCCGCTTAAGCCATTCTCTTGAAAGTAATGCCAGTCAAGCGATTTGCCCATTTAGAAAAAAAAAATAAATTTACCCCTTGACAAACTAGGGGATGAATAGTTACTCTAGTTAAGTCGGAAGGCGAAAGACGCCAACGACCGCTGAACCTAAAAAACATAATACTTTGAAAGCTTAAGAAAAAACCAATCCTCGTCAAAAGATTTTGTTTTTGGGATTTCCCAAAAAGACAATCGAAATTATAGATAGGATTCCGGGAAATATTTTTTTCGGAGCCACAAACTCGAAACACAACAAAACGGAGAGTTTGATCCTGGCTCAGGATGAACGCTGGCGGTATGCTTAACACATGCAAGTCGAACGAAATCTTCGGATTTAGTGGCGGACGGGTGAGTAACGCGTGAGAATCTGCCTTCAGGTCTGGGACAACCACTGGAAACGGTGGCTAATACCGGATGTGCCGCAAGGTGAAAGGTTAACTGCCTGAAGATGAGCTCGCGTCTGATTAGCTAGTAGGTAGTGTAAAGGACTACCTAGGCGACGATCAGTAGCTGGTCTGAGAGGACGATCAGCCACACTGGGACTGAGACACGGCCCAGACTCCTACGGGAGGCAGCAGTGGGGAATTTTCCGCAATGGGCGAAAGCCTGACGGAGCAATACCGCGTGAGGGAGGAAGGCTCTTGGGTCGTAAACCTCTTTTCTCAGGGAAGAACACAATGACGGTACCTGAGGAATAAGCATCGGCTAACTCCGTGCCAGCAGCCGCGGTAATACGGAGGATGCAAGCGTTATCCGGAATGATTGGGCGTAAAGCGTCCGCAGGTGGCTATGTAAGTCTGCTGTTAAAGAGTCTAGCTCAACTAGATAAGAGCAGTGGAAACTACATGGCTAGAGTGCGTTCGGGGCAGAGGGAATTCCTGGTGTAGCGGTGAAATGCGTAGAGATCAGGAAGAACACCGGTGGCGAAGGCGCTCTGCTAGGCCGCAACTGACACTGAGGGACGAAAGCTAGGGGAGCGAATGGGATTAGATACCCCAGTAGTCCTAGCCGTAAACGATGGATACTAGGCGTGGCTTGTATCGACCCGAGCCGTGCCGTAGCTAACGCGTTAAGTATCCCGCCTGGGGAGTACGCCGGCAACGGTGAAACTCAAAGGAATTGACGGGGGCCCGCACAAGCGGTGGAGTATGTGGTTTAATTCGATGCAACGCGAAGAACCTTACCAAGGCTTGACATGTCGCGAATCCTGGTGAAAGCCGGGAGTGCCTTCGGGAGCGCGAACACAGGTGGTGCATGGCTGTCGTCAGCTCGTGTCGTGAGATGTTGGGTTAAGTCCCGCAACGAGCGCAACCCTCGTTTTTAGTTGCCAGCATTAAGTTGGGCACTCTAGAGAGACTGCCGGTGACAAACCGGAGGAAGGTGGGGATGACGTCAAGTCAGCATGCCCCTTACGCCTTGGGCTACACACGTACTACAATGCTCCGGACAGAGGGCAGCAAGCATGCGAATGCAAGCAAATCCCGTAAACCGGAGCTCAGTTCAGATCGCAGGCTGCAACTCGCCTGCGTGAAGGAGGAATCGCTAGTAATTGCAGGTCAGCATACTGCAGTGAATTCGTTCCCGGGCCTTGTACACACCGCCCGTCACACCATGGAAGCTGGTAGTGCCCGAAGTCATTACTCCAACCTTTCGGGGGGGAGGATGCCTAAGGCAGGACTGGTGACTGGGGTGAAGTCGTAACAAGGTAGCCGTACCGGAAGGTGTGGCTGGATCACCTCCTTTTTAGGGAGACCTACACCCCTTACATATCGAAAAGCACACGGCTATATAGATAGTAAGTTGGTCTAACCTAGGTCGGTCGAGGTTTGGAAATAGCTTTCAAAGTATTTAGTGGTTCGGTAAATCAAAGTACTTCAAATAAATCGAGAGAAATCAGCAACATGACTTATATAGAAGTCAGACTGCTGAGTTAGTTCTCAGCCAGAACCTTGAAAACTGCATAGTAACGCGAAATTAGCAGGCAGACACAGACATCATTAGTGCTGAGTACTGAGTGCTGAGTGCTGAGTAAAATCAGTATGAAGTGACGAAGTAAGCAGAACTAACTATTTGTGATTGTGAATGCAAATGTAGAACACCAAATGTTTGAGTGGTCAAGTTAATAAGGGCTAACGGTGGCTACCTAGGCACGCAGGGTCGACGCAGGACGTGCTACCCGCCAATATGCTCAGGGGAGTTGGACGCAAGCACGGATCAGGCAACATCGGAGTGGGTCGACAC
>NZ_JAWJTF010000379.1:0-1766 GCF_048836525.1 Nostoc sp. CALU 546 | reverse complement strand
TAACTGGTTAAACAAGTTAATCTCCGATTGCTGCCATTGTCTGCTGCTACGGCATTGGTGAGCAATCAATAATCCCCACAAACGCTCTTGCTGTAAAATGGGCACAACCAGGTTAGCCCGGATTTGCAGACTTCGCAGGAGGTCAATATGACACGGCGATAGTCCCGCAGTTTCAATATCTGCGATCGCTCTGGTGTTACCTTGTTGATAGTAAGCTGCACGGGTAGATTTAAAGCACGTGTCCATGACATGAAATCCCAGAATGGACATACACTCTTCTGCTAAGGATTCTACAGCGACCAAACCACTCCAGTCTTCCTGAAACTGATAGATCAATACTCTATCTACCTTAAATAGTTGTCGCACTTCGGCTGCTGTGGTTTGCAAAATCTCGTTTAACTCTAATGATTGTCGAATTCGCTGCGTCACAGCCGCAACAATTCGCTCGGACTCACTTTGGTGCTGAACCTGCTCAACCACCTGACAATTTGTCGATGCTACAGTTAAGGCGATGGGATCAAAGCGAGGGGTTGTAGTAATAGGCACTGCACTGGGTTGAGCAATCAAATAGCCTTGAGCAAAATTTGCACCTCGTTCTCGCAGCCAGTTCAGTTCCTCAATGCATTCAATTCCTTCAGCAACAGTTTGGATATTTAACTTTTGAGTAATCTCTAGAAGCTTCTCGGTAATTGAGGCTTTGTAAAGGTCTTGATGCACATCTCGAATTAACTCTATGTCCAGCTTGATAAAGTCTGGACGTAACTGATGTAGCAAGTTTAGGCTGGAATAGCCAGAACCCAGGTCATCAAGGGCGACTAAAAACCCAGCATCCCGGTAGTATTGGAGCAATGCCTTGAGATGGTCTAAATCTTGAGAATTGTCTGATTCCACGACTTCAAAAACAACCCGCTCGTGGGAAATGCCAGCAGCATCAATTGCCTCTACCGTACTACGTAGGCAAAAAACTGGGTCATAAAGTGACGTTGGTGCAAAATTTATGAAAATATGCCCACTCACTTGATAGCGGCTGAATTGAGTAATTGTGCTGAGGCGAGCAACTTGGTCGAGTTGTGGTAAAATTCCGGCTTCGGTGGCTAACTCCAGAATCGGTGCCGGTAGGACTAAATTGCCTTCTTCGTCCAGCCCCCGCAAGAGCGATTCATATCCAAAAATCTGCGATGTATCGTTAATTGAAACAATTGGTTGAAAGTAACTGGTGAATCGTTCTGTTGCTAGCATTTCAACTAGCCAGTCGGATTGATTGAACTTAATGAAGCGTTGTAATGAGGCTATGTCACTAAAATCGTGGAGTTGAGGTTGGATAGTGCCTTGAATGAAAAGAACTTGCGTCTCTTTTAATTCTCTCGGTGCAAGTAGTTTGGCCAGGTTACGGGCAATTTCTAGAGACTGTCCGGATCTACAGTTCAAACTCAAACCTGGCCGCTCGTCCATCAGTTCATACTCAAGGGCAAACTTTTGTAGGTAGTCGGTAACTTTTTTCAGGGTATGTGGAACGGGAAACCAGAGAAAGAGCCTACCTGCCTCCTTAGTCCGGCAACGTGCAACATTGCGACAAGCACAGGTTTGGGAGATAGGACATATTTGGCTCATAGCTAACTAATTTGTTCAATCCGATTTATTCTATTATTCCCGCTATTTTTACTGTAAAAGATAAACTACACTTCAAATACATGAAGATTTGATGAGTTAAGTAAACTGAATAATTTAACGGAGTAGGTGACCAGGGGAAACGCATCTAATTTATT
>NZ_JAWJTF010000377.1:0-1770 GCF_048836525.1 Nostoc sp. CALU 546 | reverse complement strand
AATTTTTTCAGATGATAATAATAAAACTTGCCAACTCTTTACTGGACATATAGGATGTGGGAAATCTACAGAGTTAATACGGTTAAAATCTGAATTAGAACAACATAATTTTCATGTAGTTTATTTTGAGTCAAGTCAGGATTTAGATTTAGTTGATGTAGGTATTAGCGATATTTTACTAGCAATAGCTGGAAGAATTAGTGAAAGCTTAGAAGCTGTTAACATTAAAATACAGCCAGGATTACTAAAAAATTTGTTAACTGATATAATAAAGATATTAAACGCACCGTTAGAATTGAGTGCTGAGTTTTCTATTCCTGGTAACATTGCCAAAATAACTGCAAAAACTAAAGAAAACCCACAAAAGCGCGACCAACTAAGGGAGTTTCTAGAATCCCGTACTAGTAGCATTGTGGAATATATCAACGAAGAAGTACTTGCAAAGGCTAATCAAGAACTTAAACGTCGAGGTAAACAAGGTTTAGTTGTAATTGTAGACAACTTAGATCGAATTGGTAATAAAACTCTGCCATCTGGTCGAACCCAGCCAGAATATATATTTATAGACCAAGGCTCACAACTGGGTGGACTGAACTGTCATGTGGTTTATACTATACCTCTACCTTTAATCTTCTCAAGTGAAATTGATTCTCTGAAGCAACGACTAGGGAATGGAGTAGTTCCAAAGGTACTTCCAATGGTACCCGTACAATTTAGAAATGGCAGTGAATGCAAGCAAGGAATGTTACTTCTACAACAGATGGTAATGGCAAGAGCATTTCCCAGTTTGAGTGAAAAAGAACGTTTAAATTGTATTTTAGATGTTTTCGATAGCCCGAATACATTGGATAAACTTTGCCGTGTTAGTGGCGGTCATATACGAAATTTAATGGCATTACTTTTTAGCTGTGGTCTCAAAACAAAAAATCCACCAATTTCCTATGAAAGTTTGCAAAAAGCAATTAAAGAGCAACGCAATAGTTTAATTTCAGTAGTTCAAGAGGAACAATGGGAATTACTGCATAAAGTTAAGCATAAGAAAAAGATTGTAGCTATGAACCCAGAATACCAACAATTGTTACGGAGTATGTTTGTATATGAATATCGAAATGATGATACAGGTCCTTGGTTTGATATTAATCCAGTTTTAGCCGAAGCAGAGGAGCTAAAAACATGAATAAACAGGAGCAACCAACAGATATTAATGAAGATAATGAAAGTTCATTAGAAATGCTTATACAAGCAATTGATCTGGAAGAATTTTCATTAATTTTTGCACGCTGTAACTATGTCAGCTTGCGAGAGAAAATGTTAAAACGCTTAAAAGAATCATGTTCACGTGATATACGAGTAATTATCTTAAAAGATTCAGTTCAAACTTTGTATACGACTATCAAACAAGAAATAAAAGACGAAAAACCAGCAGTATTGATGGTTTTTAATCTTGAACTAGTTAAAAATCTTGAACAAGTGCTGATTTCTACTAATCAAGTTCGAGAAGAATTTCGCAACAATTTTCCATTTCCAGTAGTTTTGTGGGTTACTGATGAAGTTTTAATACAATTGAATAATTCAGCGCCAGACTTCAAAACATGGGGCATTTTTTGTGAGTTTGAACTTGCTACAGATGAGTTAGTAACACTACTTCAAAAAAATACTAATATTATATTTGAAAAAACTTTAGCAGCGGGGGATTTATTTCTGCCAAATTCTACACTTCTTAAAAGTTATTACCGCTTAGAAATAAATTCAATATGCAAAACCTTAAAA
>NZ_JAWJTF010000196.1:0-5070 GCF_048836525.1 Nostoc sp. CALU 546 | reverse complement strand
TTAAGCAAGGACGCAAGTTTATTTCTCCCGCCAACATTATGCAACAAGCCATGAGATTCCAGCCAACTGGTGACAAACAATAAATCTCAGTAAATCGCAAAGTTTTGCTAAAGAGCGATCGCTAAGTAGACACTCAGTAGAAGTTAGTTCTAAATAATACCTATTTTATAATTAAAACTTATATTCAATAAAAGAGGTTCAAAAACTGAAATTATCAAGAATGTACATCCACCCAAATAATGACCATTGACGACTTTACCAAAACAGCTTGCACTAACTGATTCAGAAACCCTTGACGAAGTTCTGGATTGTTTAAGTGAAAATATTTCTATTGAGACCCAAGGAGTTTGCGATCAGAAAACTCTATTTGAAATATTAGTGAGAGCAGCAAGTAGTGGAGATAGTATTGAGAATACAACAAAAGTTTTAAATAGTAGTCCATGTGGTAGCGATATCAGGTATCACTTAGATAAAATCAATAATTTTGAGCAGCTAGAAAATCAAATCAATTTAGCTCTCAAAAGTAGAATTCCTCATCGTATTAAAAATGCATATCATAAAATTGCCATTGATTTAAATTTAATTCCTTACTATGGGAAACCTGATAGTGATGAAGACCCTTATATTTATAGAAGTCAGGCTAAGTCAGGAACTTGTTCTTTTTATGCCTATGCAACTTTATATATATTAACCAAGGGGAAACGGATTACACTGGCGATTAGAGGAGTACGTTGGTTAGATACAAATGTTGCCATTATCACCTACTTATTAGCTGAACTTGAGACTATTAAAGTAAATGTAAAAACACTGTATTTGGATAGAGGATTTTTTAGTATCGCTGTAATCAGGTGGTTGCAAGCCTTGGATATTCCCTTTATAATGCCAGCGATTAGAAGAGGAAAAAAGGGTGGTGTAAATCAATTTCTTAAAGGCAGAAGTAGTTATAAAACTACTTACACAATGGGTGAAGAGAAAGATAATAATGTTACCTTTAGCTTATGGATTATCTGCAAATACAAAAAAGGGACAAGAAAACAACATGGTATTGAATACTTTGCTTATGTTGTTTATAAGTCGAAAATAAACCTATCTTACATTCATCAAGATTATCGAAAAAGATTTGGAATTGAAAGCAGTTATAGATTAAAAAATCTATGTCGAATCAGAACAAATAATAAGAAGCCCGTATTGAGATTATTATATGTTGGTATTTCTTTTGTGTTAGTCAATATTTGGGTTTATCTTCTTTGGTTTAAGATTAGTCGAAAACGAAAGGGTAGGCGATTAATTTATCGTAACCTTTTCTGTCTTAAACAAATGTTAGCTTTTCTACGTCAAGTTGTTGAGCGCAAATATGGAAGTGTTAAAGGTATTTATATTCCATCGGGTTAGCAATCGTTAAAAGTTGCTTAACTATAAGTAAAAGTAATTTATCCCAGCCTACGGGTTAAGATAGTTTCGCAGAAAATGTATCTCAAGTTACAAAATATTGGCGATCGCTCTCTTGGAAAAAACTTTGCGATTTACTGAATTTGAGTAATAGTTTTTTGGAAGCGATGTTATTCAACATTACTTCAGCAGTAACAAATTGCAAGCCACACTTAGAAAAGCCGAATTGCAGAATAGCTTGTAATGCCTCTGTCATAAACCCTTGCCTCCAATAAGCACTGGCAAGCTCATAACCTATATCAGCACTCATTGCTTGTGTGTCCCATGTAAAACCACAGGAACCAATTAAGGTGTTGTCTTGCACAGGCGCAATTCCCCATCGGATTCCACGCCCGATTTCAAATCTTTTTGTCCGGCGCTCAATAACACCAAATGCCTCTTCAAGTTTCGTGAAGGTATCAAGGTCATGAAATTGAGTCACTTTTGGGTCAGAAAACACTGTAAAAACAGCAGGAGCATCTTCTGGGGTTTCTTGACGCAAAAACAGACGCTCTGTCTCTAACCTTGGAAAAGAGGTCAATGAGACATTTTTGTTCATTTGAAATTTCGCCTTCTTTGTTTTAGCTTTAAAGATATTACCTTACTAACATTTATAACTATTCTCAGCATCCTCAACCGTGAAATTTCTTTGCTCAGTCGGGGTTGAAAAAGGTTAAAAAGATAACATAATGGGAAGTGCTAAAAGCTACGATAATTTGCGCGTCTGCGATTGCATTGCACCCTTATATACCCTGCTATAGCTATCGCCTCCCCTCCTAGCCAAGCAACAATCGTCCTCCACAGCCTACGATTGCCAGCTAGAGTAATTGCGGGTAAAGTTCGCAATTGAAACGGTAATTTAGATGTATCTCAAACTGTAAGACGCTAGAATATCGCATTCTGGCATGGTGTGTATCAGAATGAACATCAATCTTGAGCTTGATTTCAGAAGCGCTTGGCTACGCTGGGCGCTTGCTTTTCGCAACCATCAATTACAGAAATCATCCACGCGGATATCCCGCCAAATATCGGAAATCTGCCAACCTGATTTCCCCACGGATTGGACTATGGGATTATCCCGTAGTGGAATGTAGTTCGGTTCTTTTGGCTCTTGAATCGCTACTAGCTTTTCCTCAATCACAGGGGCAGTAGAATTGACAGTATTAGCTTGAAGAAGTTGGTCTTCTGCCTCCTCGATTAGCTTCATCTGTCTCAGGCTAAGCTTATCAGATTTTTTGATGATTTTCTTAGTATCTGTATCATTAGAAGTTTTCATTGGCTGTTCCTTCAAAGGCATTGGCTCAAAATTTGGATGAGTAAATTTGGGAGAAGTTAGGTATAAATAATTTGCACAGAATTAACAAGGTACACCAAATGTATGAGAAATACGAGTCCCAAATTGTAAGAATTTATTAACTGTGTACAAATCTGTTTTCGGGTAGATGCCCCAGCATAATCTGTTGCACAGATGCAAGTATTAAGCGATTGCTTCTTTCCTCATGACTGTATGTCAATACTGTTTTGCGTTTTTGACTCCTAAGGCACTTGCCAAGAATAAATCAGCCCAGCCGTCGCTTTCGCCTTGAGGGCGAAAGCGCCTAAATCTCTCGGTTTTGCCAAAAATATTATTGATACGGCTGGGCTGATTTATTTATTGGATCTCCCTAATGAGCAGATAATGGATGGTTAAAAGTTCTCGCTGGAAAGGAACAGCGTTGAGAAACTTATCAGGTGAGAAAGGCACAATCTTAGTAGTAGATGACGAAGCCAGCATCCGCCGGATTTTACAAACGCGTCTAGAAATGATTGGCTACAGCGTAGTTACAGCTATAGCAATCCGATTTGATTTTTGAAAAAGACTACGAGATAATACTGTATAAATTTTTATGTATAATTTAAAACAACTATAAAGCAACATAAAAAATCAGGTACTAGTGCTATACAATTTTTAATTTTCAGTAAAAATACTATACTGGACACTAAGTTGCTAGATTTAAACTGTGCTTGTTAAAGTCTGGTGGACAGAGACAAATCTGTTAAAGCAGTGCTGACTGCCTCAAGCTAATATTTCTCTTATATTTAGTGAACTTTTTAATGCAATCAAATAGGAGTTCTATATACTCAAAATAAAAAGATGTATTTTCTAATTGAGATTACTTTGAAACGCTATAAGATTTTTTCCTAATGCTATCACTTAAATGGTGTGAATGTTCTTGTGCAGATGATTCTCCTAAAATGATTTCGTGCCAGCAAAAGTCTAAATTTTTGTGGATAGCAGTGTATGTACTGGTGGGTTTTTTGGTTGCAGAATGGAGTGTAGGTTTGTGGAGCAGGAGTTTATCCTTGCAGGCAGATGCAGGACATATTCTTGCTGATGTGGCAGCTTTATTGATATCGTTGCTTGCTACTATTTTTGCCCAACAACCTGTTAAAAGTAGGGCAACATTTGGGAACCAGCGCCTGGAAGTTTTTGCAGCTTTAATTAATGGGTTTAGTTTAATAGCGATCGCCAGCTTTATTATCTGGGAAGCGATTCATCGTTGGCAAAATCCAGAACCAATTTTGGGTTTACCAATGTTATTCATTGCAGTTTTGGGTTTAATCGTTAATATATTTAGCATTAAATGGCTTCATCCCCACACTCATAATGATTTAAATCTACAAGGAGTATTTCTGCATGTAATTGCTGATACTGTAAGTTCTGTGGGTGTAATTATTGCTGCCTTATTAATTCATATTTACCATTGGTGGTGGGCGGATGCTGCTATTAGTTTAGTAGTTGCTGTTTTTATTGGTTTAAGTGCTTTACCTTTAGTCAAAGAAAGCCTGAACATATTTTTGGAGTATGCGCCAGAATCCATTCCTCCAGATCAAGTAGAAATCTTTATCAAATCTTTTCCTAATGTATTGCAAGTAGAGAAACTACATATTTGGAAAATTAATTCCAATAGTGTGATGTTATGCGCGAATTTAACCGTGGAATGTGCAACTATTCATGAGCGCGATCGCCTTTTGCAAAAATTGCAAATTCATCTGCAAAAAACTTTTGGAATTACAGAAATGACTTTGCAACTCAGTAGCTATAAATCCCTCTCAGAAACTTCTATTAATCCTTTATTAAATCAGGATTTAGCTTTAATGTTATCTGCCAATCAATCCCGCTCAAACCTTTAGCCGATCATAATTTTGAATTCGGCACAGCGGGACTAATGTCAACCAAAACTTTTATTTACAAGGAGATTCCGTAATGATTTCATTACTGCAAAAGTACAAACGTTCATTAGTTTGGTTCATATCTGGTCTGGTTTTTGCAATGCTACTTTCCTTAGGAATATCACACCAACAACCAGTTATAGCATCTCAACCGAATTCTACTGAGTCTGTGACGATTTCTGACTTCGCTACTACTCATCTAGAACCGAATTTTTATCAATAATTAACTGCTAAGACTTGTTCAATTAACTTGTAAGAGATATTGCAATGATTTCACTTTTTGGAAAGTGCCGGAGACCTCTGGCCTTTTTTATGGCCAGTTTTTTGTCTGCCATGATGCTGATATTTGGTAATCCTGTGATTCGACCTGCCTTAGCTGCTGGTAATGGGATTAACGTGATTCTGATGATTGGCGATGGTATGGGTTGG